>CADBRF010000136.1 GCA_902796975.1 uncultured Coriobacteriaceae bacterium | reverse complement strand
TCATCAGCATCAAGGCCACTGGGCTCACCCCCATCGAGTGGGGCGATTCCTCAACGGCAACGGTGGGCGAATGGGTCGCAGCTATCGGTTCCCCCTATGGCTATGAGCAGACGCTCACCACGGGTGTCGTCTCCGCGCTCTACCGCTCGGATACGCTCAGCAGCGAGAGCGGGCTTGGAAGCGCCACCGTCTACACCGATATGATCCAGACGGACGCAGCTATCAACCCCGGCAACTCTGGCGGCGGACTCTTCAATGAAAAGGGGCAGCTCATCGGCATCAACACCTATATCTCTTCGTCTTCGGGTTCCTCTGCTGGTCTGGGCTTTGCCATTCCCTCCAACGAGGCCAAGAGCGTTGCCGATACGCTCATTGAGGGCGGTACGGTGGAACACCCCTATCTCGGCATCATGATGAGCAGCACCGAGGATGGCAACGGCGTGCTCGTTGAAAGCGTCTACAAAGACACGGCCGCAGACAAGGCGGGCCTGCACACGGGCGATATCATCACGGGCATCGATGGCAAGAAGGTCACGAGCCCTAATCAGGTCTCAACCACAGTGCGCGCCAAGAAGCCGGGCGATACTATGGAGATCGCTTTCACTCGTAACGGACAGGAGCAGACCGTCACTGCGACCATCGGCAGCGATAGCGATCAGACAAACGAGTACGCCGAAAACGGTGCACCCACTCAGGACAACCAGAACAATGGGTTCTTCGGCAATGGCAATAGCAACGGCCAGGGCAACGGCAACGGCAACGGCAAAGGTAACGGTCAAAACGAAGGCAACGGCGGCGGCTTCGACCCCTTCGGATTTGGCCTGGACGAGCTCTTTGGGAACGGCGGTTCATCCAATGGAGGTTTCTGGCACTAGGCGCTGACCGGCATCTTCGCCGAGCAGCATGATTCCCGGAAGGGCGATTTCAGCCTCGCTTGGATAGCAAAATGCCACCCAGCATTCCAAAGTGCTGGATGGCATTCTCAGTTGGTGGTTCAGAAGACTCGGGTCGTCTGTGGTGCCCCGCGTTCAGCAGCTTGCATCTGTTGACGGTGCAGAACCCGGCTTCGCGTGCGATGCTCTGCGTTCAGTGGATTGCGTCTACTTGGCTCCCTTGAAATCCTTTACGAAGCGGTAACCATATCCGCGGACGGTCTCGATGACGCTCGGATCAAGGCCAACACCAGAGAGCTTGTCGCGGAGACGCTTGATGTGGGTGTCGACTGTCTTGGTCTCGACCACGTATTGCCAGTCCCACGCCTCTTTGAGCAGCTGCTCGCGGCCCAGAACTGTGCCTGCGTGGTTCATCAGGGTGAGCAGAAGCTCGAACTCGCGCGGCGTAAGCTCAATCTCTTTGCCCTTGTAGGTGGCGCGGTGAGCGGCCTCGTCGAGCGTAATGCCGCTGACCTCCAGAAGGCGGGTGCCTTCTTCTTCTGCCTGACCTCCCTGCGGGGCGCGGCGGAGCAGAGCGTGCACGCGGGCGAGGAGCTCGCGGATGCCGAAGGGCTTCGCCAGGTAATCATCGCCGCCAAGCTCGAGACCGACGACCTTGTCGAGTTCGGTATCGCGCGCGGAGAGGAAGAGAACGGGCACGTTGCTCTTGGCGCGAATGCGACGGCACACCTCGTAGCCGTCGATGCCGGGAAGCATGACGTCGAGGATGATGAGGTCGTAATTGGTGGCGCGGGCCATTTCTACTGCCGTGTCACCATCGTTGGCGACATCTGCCTTGTATCCCTCTTTGGTCAGGTTAAAGCTGACGAAATCAGTGATGGAGCGCTCGTCATCGACAACGAGAATCCGCTGCTCAGAACTTTCTTCCATGGTATATATGCCTCCACTTGGGTTAAGCGCCCGTGTTTCCTGACGTTGAGACAGAAGCCGGGCGCGCTCCTTACGAGTTGGTTTCATTGTAGGCACTCAAGTTGCGGGTGCCGTACCCTGTAACGAAACCGTTGGATGGAGATATATGCTTCTCTGCGTCGATGTTGGAAATACGCAAACTGCTATCGGGCTTTTCAAGGGCAAGCAGCTGGTCGAGCGTTGGGCGTTTGCCACGCGCGGCACTGATACCTCTGATGAAATCCACCTCAACCTTGCCGGGCAGATGAACCTGGCGGGATATTCCCTGGATTCGGTGGAAGATATGGTGCTCGCCTCCGTTGTCCCCTCGCTTACCCTGTGCTGGGCCAAGGCTGCAAGGCGCATAACCGGCCATGATGCCATCGTGGTTGGGCCGGGCGTCAAGACGGGCTTGCCGCTCCATTACGATAATCCGGCGGAGATCGGCGCAGACCGCGTTGCGGACGCAGTAGCGGCAATCGCGTTTTTCGGGGCGCCGGTCGTGGTGGTCGATCTGGGCACAGCGACCAATATCGAAGTCATCGATAAAGTGGGCAGGTTCCGCGGGGGCATCATCGCCCCTGGCATCAACACCGGAGCGGATTCACTCTATCAACACGCCGCCCGGCTGCCCCAGGTAGAACTCGCCAAGCCCGCGCATGTCATTGGCACCAACACCAACGACGCGGTCCGCAGCGGGCTCATCTACGGCGAAGTCGCGCGTGTGGATGGCCTTGTGCGCCGGGTCTTCAAGGAGCTCGGCTACGAGGCGCCCGTTGTGGCAACAGGCGGCCTCGCCTTCCTCGTGGCGGGGCTTTCAGACACCATCAATAGCACCGAGCCGGATCTCACGCTCAATGGCTTGGAGCTTATCTACGAGAGAAATCACAGCGTACGAGCATAGGCACGCATAAACATCGCCGCTAAGGAGCGCATGACGATGCGAACAAGGGGGATTCAGGATGGCAACAGCTTCTTTCAAATCGAACACATGCGGGTGCAGAAATTCTGCCGAGGTCATGGCGCAAGAGTTCCCTCCCGATATTGTTGAGTACTTTCAGCGCGAGGATGTACCCAGTCGCGTGCGTGACTATGTCTTTGACACCTGCAACGAGCTCATCTGCGAAGAAGCACGTCAGGCTCAGTTCGTGAGCGACGTGAGCCACGAGATTCGCACGCCTCTTACGGCAATCCGCGGCACGGCAGAGACTCTCTACGATGGCGGTGTTCCCGAAGACCTCGCAAAGCGTTTTCTTGGCCAGATTATCAGCGAGTGCGACCGCCTGACCCGCCTCGCAAACGACCTCCTCACCCTCCAGAAGGCGGAGGGGGAGGACATGGACCTCACCCGCATCAACCCGCGTGCCATCGCCGATAACTGCGCCCTTCTCATGCAGGGGCTTGTTGAAGAGCGCCATGTTCACTTGGTGGTCAAGGGCGAAGCCCCAGATATCCGCGGCAATGCTGATGCGCTCAACCAGATTCTCGTGAATCTCATCGAGAACGCCAGCCGCTATGCCGGCGAAGACGGCCATATCCGCGTTGAGATTACGTCCCAGAAGGAGTATTCGGTCATTGCCGTGCGCGACGACGGCCCGGGCTTTGGCGATGAGAACCCCGAGCACCTTTTTGACCGTTTCTACCGTGCCGACCAAAGCCGGGCGCGCTATAAGGGCAGTGGCAATTCCGGCTTGGGCCTTGCTATTGTCAAAGCGCTCACCGAGGCCATGGATGGCACCGTGCAGGCGGCAAATCTTCCCGAGGGAGGCGCGGTCTTCATCGTTGCCTTCCCCTCGCTTCCGCCCGAAGACGATGCCGAAACCGCTCCGTGTGCCCATCTAGATGAGGCTGTGAAGAAGAAGATTCTCTCCATGTAGCATCTGTTGGAGCTCTCAAAAGGCGCTCTGAATGATCCCCTGTCTCGCTCAACAAAACTCACGTTGGCGAACAGGGGATTTCTGTATGCTGCCAGCCTCTGTCCGAGCTGGTTTTCCAACGTGACGGCATCTCCGGTTGGAAAGGTGTAGCTCTTGGCGAAATAGTGGTGCGTGCTTATGGCGGAGAGGCACCAACACTGCTATGATGCCCGGCTGCTAGCTTTGGAGGGAGAAACAATGGATCTGCCTACTCGCTTGGAGAAATACGCGGAACTCATCATCCGCAAAGGGTGCGCGCTCGAAGAGGGCCAGGAGCTCTATGTGAGCGCTCCTGTGCAAACCGTTGAATTCACCCGTCTTGTCGTGAAGATGGCATACGAATGCGGGGCGAAGCACGTCACGGTCAACTGGTACGACGATATGACTTCGCGTCTTACCTACGACTACGCTGCACCGGAAGTCTTCGAGACCATTCCCGCCTGGATGGCGGAGCGGAACAACTCCCTTGCGCGCAACGGTGCAGCCGTGCTCGATATCCTTTCGGTCGATCCCAAGGCTATGCATGGAGTTGACCAGCAAAAACGCGTCGCTCATATCCGCGCGAGCCACAAGGCGATGAAGGAATTCTACGATTCAATCGACTTTGGCCGCACCCACTGGTGCATCGTGGGGGCACCGAGCGAGCAGTGGGCTCGCCAGGTCTTCCCGCGCCTCACGCCAGATTTGGCAACCAAGCGCCTGTGGAAGGCGGTGCTCGACACTGCCCGCGTTGATGCTGACCCGTGTGCGGCCTGGGATGCCCATCGTGCGAGTTTCGACGAGCGCAAGGCCTGGCTCAACAGCCAACACTTTGACCGCCTCCACTATGAGGCGTCCAACGGGACCGATTTCACCATTGGCCTTCTGCCCAAGGGGCATTGGGAGGGCGGTGGCCAGATGGGCGCCGATGGCTCCTACTTCTTCCCAAATATCCCCACGGAGGAAATCTTCACAAGCCCAGACCGGACGCGCGCCGATGGCATTGTCTACAGCGCTCTGCCGCTCGTGCACAATGGCTCGATGGTCAAGGACTTCTGGTTCGAGTTCAAGAATGGTCGGGTTATCGATTTTGGCGCACAAGAGGGTAAAGATGTGCTCGAGGGTATCCTCACCACTGATGAGAACTCCTGCCGTCTGGGCGAGTGCTCGCTCGTACCCTTCGACAGCCCCATCCGCAACACGGGCATCCTCTTCTACGAGACGCTCTACGACGAGAACGCAAGCTGCCATCTCGCCTTTGGAAAGGGCTTCCCGGATTGCTTCGATGGCGGCTACGAGATGAGCAATGAGGAGCTTCTCGAGGCGGGTGTCAACGATTCCGCCACTCATGTCGATTTCATGGTGGGCACCGAGGACATGAATATCACAGGTATCCGGGAAGACGGTGTGGAAGTTCCCATCTTTACCGATGGCAACTGGGCGGAATAGCCTGGCTTTCTCAACATCTGCAAAGAAGACATTAACCTGCTCGGACGGTTCCGTGCGGTTCTGTTGTCTGTGCACTCCACTACTACAGCTTGCAAAAGTTCCTGAGCCATTTGGAAACTGTTCATATGTTCGAAACGTAACGAATAAATAACAGTCTCTACAATATCTCCATCAATCAAGGGTTCAGTGTTGCCCATATCGAGTTTCGCACCAGGTTCTTGTGGGTTGAACAGACAAACGAGAGCATCAGCGTACGAAAGAAAACGCCCGATGGCACGCTGGCTAGTCCGGGGGAGGTAATGATGGATGCATTCGTAGCTGCGTTTAGCGCAGGCGTCGATGCAGTAGACAGCTTTGTCTGGGGCTGGGTCATGATTCTGCTGCTGCTCGGCACCCACTTGTTCATGACCGTTCGTACCAAATTCATCCAGCGCAAGCTGGGCACTGCTATCAAGCTCTCCGTATCGGGCAAGGATGCAGACGCCGAGGGTGATGTTTCCCAGTTCGGTGCACTCACATCCGCGCTCGCTGCCACCATCGGTACCGGCAATATCGTCGGTGTTGCGACTGGTCTCTTCTTCGGCGGCCCTGGCGCCATTTTCTGGATGTGGATTACCGGCGTCTTTGGCATCGCCACCAAGTACGCCGAGACGCTCATCTCCGTCAAATACCGTGTGAAGGACCACAACGGCGAGATGCTCGGTGGCGCTATGTACGCCCTCGAGCGCGGTTTCAAGCATAAGGGTCTTGGCAAGGTGCTGGCAGTGCTCTTCGCGGTCTTCGCCTTCATTGCTTCCTTCGGCATTGGCGCCTCGGTCCAGTCCAACTCGCTCACGAGCGTCATCGCCGCTTATGTACCCATTGCTGACCCGGGCACACTGCTTGGCTTCAAGAGCCTCCTCGGCGTCATCCTCGTCATCCTCACCGCTATTGTCATCATCGGCGGCATCAAGTCCATCACCCGCGTCACCGAGAAGCTCGTTCCTCTCATGGCTCTGCTCTATGCTGCGGGCTGCATCGTCATCATCTGCATGAACTGGCAGTACGTCGGCACCGCGATTGCCACGATCGTCACCGAGGCGTTCACGGGCGAATCGATGTTCGGCGGTGCTGTTGGCTCCACGGTTGCTCTCGCCCTGCAATATGGCTTCAAACGCGGCCTCTTCTCCAATGAATCCGGTCTTGGTTCCGCTCCGCTCGTCGCCGCTTCTGCAACGACGAGGAACCCCGCACGCCAGGCGCTTGTCTCCATGACCGGCACCTTCTGGGACACCGTCATCATCTGCGCCATCACGGGCATCACACTCGTTTCCACCATGCTCGCGCATCCCGATATCCAGGCAGCTATGCTGGCAGGGAGCATCTCGGCTCCGGCAGAGCTCACCACGGCCGCCTTCAGCACCATCCCCGTGCTCGGCCCCATCGTTCTGGCCGTGGGTATGATCCTCTTCTCCTACTCCACCATCCTCGGCTGGTCGCACTACGGCAACCGCGCCGTTGCCTACCTCTTTGGCAAGAAGGGCATCCGCCCCTACCAGATCGTCTTCCTCTTCTTCGTCTTCTGGGGTTGCATCGGCGGTGGCGAGCTCGTCTGGAATATCTCCGATATCTCCAACGCCCTCATGGCTGTGCCTAACTGCATCGCGGTTCTTGGCCTCTCTGCAGTAATCGCCAAGGAAACCGACCACTACGTCTACGAAGACAACCTCGACGAGAAGGACGAAACGCCTATTCCCACGGTTGCAACCAAGTAGCATCACGAATTCGCTGGCAGCGTTAACCACCTGCCAATCTGCCAATGCACAGCGTGCCCTCGCACCTCTTACGAGCGTGCGGGGGCATGTCTTTTATCCTCGTCGTTTGCGTCCAAGGCATTGGGAGACCTCATGGCGGCACCTGCTCCGGAGGCGCTGCCGCGGAAATCTCCGAGCGCAGGAGATGTTGGGGAGCCTCTCAGCGACGTCTACCCCCCGCGGTGTTATAGTTGCGATGCACCGATGAGTACTCGAGCCTCAAGGGAGAGTCCTTTCATGCACCGAGAGTATGCGTCACTCTATTCTGCAGTTCTCCGGACGTTCGTAGCCTGTCTTATCTGCGCCTTGCTCGCTATTGCTGCGCTCAGCGTCGGTGGAACGAAAGCTCAGGCCGCGGAACCGAACGGCTCGTCCAGCGTGTATGCAACGCTCTCCGTATCGAATTCGTGGGATTCCGAGGGTGCGCACTTCTCCCAGTATGACCTCTCTGTGGTCAATGGGTCTGATACGCCAATCTCGAGCTGGGAAATCGCCATAGATCTTCCTGCGGGGATGGAAGTGGAGCAGAGCTGGAATTGCACGGAATCTGCCGCAGATGGCACGCTCTCAATTACTCCCGCCGATCATGCCGAGGAAATCCAGGCGGATGGTAGAGTGAGCGGCATTGGCCTCATTGTGAAATCGGCCGATTCAAATGCGAAACTAACAACATATTCCTTGAAATACGTTTCCAACGGATTGACCCACAGCGCCGGGGGAGACGGTGCTGCCAATGCAGGGGAGAAACCGGATAGCGGCGCCGGCGATGCGGATTCTTCCAATCCCGGCGGCTCTGAAGGGACAGATGATGGTGGCTCGGGTGCTTCCATCTCGGTTCCCAACGGCGATATCAGCCCACTTCATGTGTCTGGCACCCAGATTGTGAACGTCTCTGGCGCTCCAGTACGGCTTCAGGGCTTGAGCACCCATGGACTGGCATGGTATCCGCAGTATGTGAACAAAGCCGCTTTCCAGACCCTGCGCGATGACTGGGGCGCCAACGTTGTGCGGTTGGCCATGTACACGGCTGAGTACAACGGCTATTGTACGGGCGATGCTGCCAACCAAAAGACGCTCGAAGACCTTGTTGACCAGGGCGTTTCATATGCCACCGACCTCAACATGTACGTCATAATCGACTGGCATATCCTCTCGGACGGCAATCCCAACACCTACAAGAGCCAAGCGAAGGCATTCTTCAGCAAGATGGCGAAGAAGTACCAGGGCCATACCAACGTCATCTACGAAATCTGCAATGAGCCCAATGGTGGCACCTCGTGGGACCAGATTCGCACCTACGCCAACGAGGTCATTCCCTGCATTACCCAGTACGATTCGGATGCTCTGATCATCTGCGGAACGCCCACCTGGGACCAGGATGTTGACCAGGTAGCAGCTAATCCCGTGAACAGCGCCTACAAGAGCAATGTTGTCTATGCGCTCCACTTCTATGTGGGCACTCACAGGCAGGACATACGCTCCAAGGCTGCGCGGGCGCTCAACGCGGGGACGCCGCTCTTCATCAGCGAGTGCAGCATCACGGACGCTTCAGGCAATGGAGGAGTAGATACCAATTCCGGCAACGAGTGGCTGAGCTTTATCAAGGACAGCGGCCTCTCTTTCGTGGAATGGAGTCTCAGCAACAAGGGGGAGTCATCCGCCGCCATCAAGACAAACTGCAGCGCAACGAGCGGATGGACTGAAAGCCAGCTCACCGAGACAGGCATCTGGTTCAGGAACGTCATGCGGGAGCTGGCAAACAAGGGAACCTGGCAGACCATCGGCGGCAAGCGCTACTACTTCGATGGCAGCAACCGCATGCAGACTGGCCTTATCAAGTGGAACGGCGTGGGCGACTACACCTATTTCGGCGAAGATGGAGCAGCCCAGGAGGGCTTTGTCACAGTTGACGGGGCGACCTACTATTTTGCCGGGGCGGACAAGAACTATCGAAGTCAGCGTTGGAGCCAGGTCATCGATGGCAAGCTCTACTACTTCAAGGGTGACTACACCATGCAGACCGGGCTTATCAAATGGAACGTTTCGGGCGATTACTCCTATTTCGGCAGCGATGGAGCAGCAGTAGAGGGGCTGCAGGATGTTAACGGAGCCACCTATCTTTTTGGTGGGAGCGAGAAGAACTGGCGGTCCTTGCGCTGGACCCAGTATCTCGATGGGAAGCGCTTCTACGTGGATGGCAACTACCAGGTGAAGACAGGCCTTGTGACCTGGAATAATGACGGAACCACCTCACTCTTCGGCGAAGATGGCGCCATGGTTGATGCAGGCTGGGCTCAATATCAGGGCAGCTGGTATTACGTAGGTCCAGCAACCGGAAGGCTCGTGCGCTGGACTCAGTACATCGAGGGCAAGCGCTACTACTTCAACGGCTCCTTCAAGATGCAGACGGGCCTTGTCAAATGGAACAGTACGGGAGACTACTGCTATTTCGGCGATGACGGCGCAGCACAGGAAGGCCTCGTCGTAGCTGGTGGCAAGACCTACCTCTTTGCCGGAGCAGATGGCAACTGGTTGAGCCAGCGCTGGACCTGGTATCGCGGCGCGGATGGCACCTGGAGCAAGAACTCGGGCGGGGATCGCTATTACTTCGGCGGCGACTATGCCATGCGCACAGGATGGATTCACTGGGGCGGCACGAGCAGGTGGTCGTGTTTCGGCTCCGATGGCGTTGCGCTGACGGGCTCTCAAACTGTTGACGGCATAGCCTACACGTTCGACAAGAATGGAGAAGTCGAGCGCTGACGGCTGGCTGCAGCTAATTTGCCGCATGTTGCGACTCCGCATATGCTCGAACTCGTGGTCCTCTTTCGCTGATTCGTGGTCTGTTTGCGTCCAGTGGTAGGCGTTGAGGGCAGAGTCTGGCACATTCCACAACTGAACGTGTAAAATGCCATAGTTTAACGTTGATTCAAGTCAAAGGAGACACATGGCAGAACAGACAAAAGCCCAGGGGCGCTCGAGCTTCGCATCGCGATTCGGGTTCATCATGGTTGCCGCAGGTGCGGCAATTGGCCTCGGCAATGTCTGGCGTTTCCCCTACCAGGCTTATGAGAACGGTGGGGCTGCTTTCATCCTCGTCTATATCATCATCGTTGCCATTATCGGCAAGGCGGGCATCGAGATGGAGGCCGCCATTGGCCGCAATGGCAAGTGCAATGCCATCCGTGCCTACGGGAAGATCAACAAGAATTCCCGGTTCATCGGCGGCATCGGCATCCTCTTCACCTTCATGCTCGACATGTACTACGTGGTCGTGGGTGGCTCGGTGCTCTGGTACGCCGTTAACTACCTCATCTCCGGCGATTTTGGCACGGATACCGCCGTCTACTACGACCAGTCCATTTCCAACCCAATCATTCCGCTCATCTGCACGGCTGATCTCATGGCTATCATCGGCGTCATCCTCTCCGCAGGCATCACCAAGTGGGTCGAGCGAATCTCCAAGATCATGATGCCCTGCCTATTCGTCCTCCTCGTCATCAGCGGCATTCTTGCCCTCTTCACCTCGCCCAACGCCATGGAGGGCCTCAAGTACTACATCGTCCCCAACTTCTCCGACTTCACCTTCACGAGTTTTTCCAACGCCTGCGTGCAGTGCATGTTCTCAATTGGCATCGGCTGGACTCTCTACGTGACGCTCGGTTCGCGCATGTCTGAGGACCAGAATATCAAGAAGGATGCGATTTGGATTTGCGTTCTCGACACGCTTGCTGCCGTGCTCGCCGGTTTTGTCGTCATTCCTTCAGTTGTGGGAGCTGGCTCCGTCATGCAAGCTGGGCCTTCGCTCGTCTTCGTTGCCATGCCGCAGATTTTCGCGGGCATGGCTATTGGGCGCTTCCTCGGCTTCCTCTTCTTCGCCATCCTCATCCTCGCGGTTATCTCCTCGATGTTCACCTTCATTGAAATCCCCGCGGCGGTTGTGGAAGAGCATCTTCGCGTGTCGCACAAGAAAGCCGTTATCATCACGTCGCTGGCTGTGTTCGTCTTCGCCATTCTCTGCTGCTGGAGCCAGGGTTCGGCGGGCATTTTGAGCGGCGTCGAGCTTCCTTTTGTCTCCATGAGCGGTGTTGCCACGCTCTCCATCATCGACTGGGTGGATTCCTTCTCCTCCTACATCCTCATGCCGCTTGGCAACATCTGCGTTGCCCTCTTTGTCTGGAGGGTTTGG
>CADBRF010000135.1 GCA_902796975.1 uncultured Coriobacteriaceae bacterium | reverse complement strand
TCGTTCTGCGTGAGAAGAACGATGCGACCTCCATGATCGAGCAGGCCATGATCCTCGCCAATGAGACGGTGGCGAACCACGTCTTTGGCAAGAGCCAGCCGCTCGTCTATCGCGTGCATGATGCCCCGCGGCGCAAGGCACTCGAGGGTCTCATTCCCGTGCTCAAACGGCTGGGTTATCCCATCAAGGGGCTTCGCGGTGGAGAGCCCGAGGCCTACCAGCGTGTGTTGAACGCCGCGAAGGGCAAACCCAACGAGGAACTCGTGAACTATCTGGTGCTCCGTTCCATGGAGCGGGCGAAATACATCACCGACCCGCGTGGTCACTTCGGCCTTGCCCTCGACCACTACTGCCATTTCACAAGCCCCATCAGGCGCTACCCAGACCTCATGGTACATCGCCTGCTCAAAGACCCTCGCGCTATGGAAGGACAGCTCGATTGGCTCGCCGCCCACTCCTCAACCATGGAACGTCAGGCGGAGGACGCCGAGAGGGAGAGTGTCGAGGTCAAGCTCGCGGAGTATTTGCTCGACCACCGGGACGAGGAATTCGAGGGAACCATCTCCACGGTAATGATGAACGGGTTCTTCGTCAGGCTAGACAACACGGCCGAGGGAATGATTCTCTTCGACCGCGTTCATGACGAGGTGCACAGCTTCGATGCGAGCATGCAGACCCTCATGGGAGAGGAGACGGGGAGGACTTACAAACTGGGACAGCGTGTACGGGTGCGCGTGAAGGATGTGGATATTCGCACGCATGAGATAAGCTTCGAGCTTGCCTAGCCGGCAACAGGAAGGGCGCTAGCTGCGAAAATTCCGTGTTTGCGAAAGGAACGTGAATTCTTTTCGGTTGTCTGGTGCGCAGACTGGCAGTGGTTGCCAGAGGTGTTATCCTGTAAGCTCGCAACAGCACTGTGAGATAATTCACGGGTGCAAGAGGGGGCAAGATACATGCTCGAATGCCAACTCGCTATGTAACAAAGGAGCATCGTAACTCTATGAATTTGAACCCTGCAATTGTTATCCCAACCTATTGGTGCGGCCGCCGTACGGCTCATTCCGTTGATCGTGGCGTGCTCTATGACCATATGACGCCCATCGATCAAGAAGGCGAGCTGCCGCGCTGCCTTGACTCGCTCAGGCAGGTCGTGGGCATCGGGAGGATCTTCTTGCTCGTCGTATCCGAGCCTGGGGTCGAAAACCAGGCCTCGGAGAAGGTCCACGACATAGCTCGTCGTTTCCCGGGTCTCGATATCGTCGTAATCGGTGATGCCGAGCTGCGTTACATCCACAGACAGATGGCCCAGTTCGGTTTCGAGGATTTCACCAGCGCCGCATGCCTTACCGGCTATGGTGCAGTGCGCAATCTGGGTGTGCTTGTGTCGAGCATCTTTGGCTATGACACGGTCGTCTTCATTGACGACGACGAGATTGTTCTGGGCCCGGATTTTCTCGAGCGCGCGGTGTACGGCATCGCTATGAAAACGCCGAGTGGCAAGCTCATCACGGGAAAGACCGGCTACTTCTTCAACGACGAGGGCAAATACACGGCGCCGGTGGATACGCCCTGGTACGACCACTTCTGGAATCGCTCGCGCGGCTTCAACGAGTATATTGAGCGGGCAGTCTCTGGTCCGCGTCTTTCGCGTGCTCAGGTTGCCTGCGGTGGATGTCTCGTCCTGCACGCCGATCTTTACGGCAGAGTCGCCTTCGATCCGTGGATTTCCCGCGGCGAAGACCTCGACTACCTGCTGAGCGCCCATATGTACGGCGTGGATATCTGGTTCGACAACACGCTCAACTTGCGTCACCTGGCTCCGCCTACGCTTTCCAATGTCTCGCGTTGGACACAGGATATGTACCGCTGGTTCTATGAGGCCCGCAAGATCGAATTTGCCCGCACCCAGATTGACCTGATGCAAGTTAAGCCCGAGTCCTATGAGCCCTATCCGGGCACCTGGCTCGGCCACAGCATCCGCCGGCGCGCCATCTTCACTGCGTTTCTGCGCGGCGTTGGCTGCCCGGAGCACGGTCAATGGTTCAAGCTCATCGGGTCAGAGCGCAAGCAGGCCTCGGAATATGCGCGTGAAAACTGCGCCAAGTATTTCGAACTTCAGCACCAGTGGCCGGATATCGTACGGGCCCTCTGGCGCTGCACGCCGCTCGTCAGCCAGATCAGGAGCATCAAGACCATGGCAAGCACGTCGGCCTTTACGGGGAGGTTTGCCGCAATCACCGTAGATGATAGATAATAGGGGCAAAGCGTCCCCGGGAGTTAGCGCCATATGAACAGCCAGAAGACAACGGGATTCGTCCTGCTCATCGCCACCTACGCCATACTCAGCATCGTCACGCTTGCGGGGATTTTCTCGATTGTCGAGATTCCCGTTGCCGTCATAATGCTGTGCATTGTGGTGATGTTCGCCCTCACGGTTATCGTCCTGCACACTGCGGGTGAGACAGATCGTTCAAAGGCCAACCAGGCAAACCGAACGCTCTCGCTTGCTAGTCGCACCATCACCTTCATGCGGCAGGGCCTGAACCAGGAATCTGCTCAGGCGGTGTGCGAACTTTTGCTGCCAAGCGTCGGCTCCCTTGCCGTTGCCATCACCGACCGCGAGAAAGTGCTTGGCTTTGCCGGAGCCGATTACGATTTGCATCTGCCGGGTAAACCCATCCAATCGGAAACTATCAAGCAGACAATCGAGGATGGCAGGACTCGCATTGACGATACCGTGATGCCAGGCTCTCGAAAGGGCCCCAGAAGGCTCGCTGCAGGCATTGTCGCGCCGTTTGTGGTGAACAAGGAGATTGTCGGCACGCTCAAGTTCTACTACGGGTCGGCCCATAATATCGATGAGATGCAACGCGCCATGGTTGATGGCCTGGCTGAGCTGCTTTCCACGCAGCTCTCTCTTGCGGCACTTGAGCAGCAGACCGAGCTTGCAACCAGCATGGAGCTCAAGATGCTCCAAACTCAGATCAACCCGCACTTTCTCTTCAATACCATCAATACCATTGCGTCCTTCACCCGCACCGATCCGGCGAAGGCGCGTGTCATGCTCCGCGAGTTCGCGCTCTACTACCGCCGCTTGCTAGAAAATTCCGAAGATCTCATTCCGCTTTCCTCGGAAATCGACCAGACATCTCGTTATCTCATGTTCCAGCGCGCGCGTTTTGGCGAGGACGCCATCGTCATGGACATGGATATAGCGCCCGGTCTCGAAGAGCTTCATGTGCCTGCCTTCATTGTCCAGCCCATCGTGGAGAATTCGGTTGGTCATGGCCGCCGCGAAGAGGGCGCGCTCCATATTCTCGTTTCTGCCTACCGTCAGGGTGACGACGTGATTATCCGTGTTGACGATGACGGAGTTGGCATTCCTGCTGACAAGCTGCCCCACGTGCTCGACGGCGAAGTTTCAACAGGCCTAGGAATCGCTTTGCAAAATGTCAATGCGCGTCTCGTGGGCTATTTTGGCGAAGGCTCTGGGCTTTCTATCGAATCGGAATACGGCACGGGCACGACGGTCTATCTCACGCTCGCCGGTGCCTCCGCTGGTCTCGAAGATAGCCTAGAAAATGATCTGATCTAGTTGCCACCAAGAGTTGGGCTGACGGACATTTCTATTGTCGTGCCAGAGTCGCGATTTCCTCTTTAAGCAGGTCGCAATACCAATCTTCATCAACGAGAAGGACTATTGCCACGCCTTCAACATGCGTGGAGGAGCCATGGAAATCGAGGATATCAGGTTCGTCAGCTGTAAGGGAGAGGCGGAAGGAGTCGCCCTGTTCGCGTGCAAAAGCCTTGATGTGGCCAACGATGCCACCCTCAAACTCCACCCGTCCGCTTATTGACTTCGCAAATTGCGCGAGCCTCTCTTTGGCATCGTTGAGCCCGCATGAGAGGTCCAGCCGGTATGAGGCGACCAGCGATTCTTCATGCTCCAGAACAGAGAGGAACATGTCGTTTTCTTCGATGAGAACGCGTTCGTTTGTGTGCTGATGCTCATGTCCGTGCTCGCCCATGCTACCCCTGCTCTCCTGTTGTGCGTGATTCCCCGCACGTGCAGATTTCATCTAATATAGTGGGTTCGATGGCGCTCTTTGCACTCACGCGCCTGATGGGACATGTGCAGCCGAGATTTCTGATGGAGTCCTCAGCCTTTAAAAGCGCTTCCTCGTCAACGCAATCCACCTTGTTGAGCAGCACCAGATCTGCTGCCTGCATCTGGCTTCCCACAAGTCTTCCGAGCCTGGTTGATAGCTTCTGCCAGCGCTCGGCGTCCGCGACGGCGACGACACCCACGGGTATCTCCGTGTAGTTGCGAATCTCCTGGGAGATCTGTCCGGGGTTGGCAACCCCGCTTGGCTCGATTACGACATAAGCAGGGTTGACTTCGTCCCTTAGCTTGCATAGCGCGGTGAGAAGATTGCCAATGAGCGTGCAGCAGACACATCCCGAAAACATATTCTGGACGGTGTAATCACCGGAAGTCCCGATTGTCTGGTTGTCTACGCCGATATCGCCAATCTCGTTCTCGATGATCGCAATGCGGTTGGGAATATCGGGATCTTGGGCTGCCATGCGCGAGACGAGCTGCAAAAGCACGCTCGTCTTTCCCGAGCCGAGAAATCCTCCGAGGATGATGACCTTCATTTGTTCGGGCTCCGATAACAAGTTGCCTACAGTTGTTGCGATAGAGCGCATTCAATGCGATTATCACGTGGATTGTAGTTGAAGACCGTTTTGAAATTGCGTCGATGTGCTAATAAAACCCTGTGGAAACTTTTTCTCGCGGGTGTGTTCATCGATTGCACTAGTGAATAGTCAGATGCATTTCTCTCTGGCATGATAGAATACGTTTTACAACTAGGATGGAGTGTCAGATGCTAAAAGCAATTATCGTAGACGACGAAGCGCCCGCGCGCTCCGAATTGAATTTTCTGCTCGACGAGACCGGTGAGGTCGAAGTTGTAGCCGAGGCAGCCAATGTCCGTGAAGCCATCGAGAAACTTCGCGACGTCGGTGCAGACATCATGTTCCTCGATGTGAACATGCCCGGTGCCAATGGCCTGCAGCTTGCCGATGCCTTGCGCAAGCTCAAGTACCCGCCCTACATCATCTTCGTCACCGCCTACAGCGAGTTCGCCGTCAAGGCATTCGAGGTCGAGGCAACGGATTACTTGGTCAAGCCCGTTGAGACGGACCGTCTGCTCAAGGCCATCAACAAGGTCAAGCAGCTCATTGCAGCCCAGGGTCGCTCCACTGCGAACGAGCGCATTCCCGTTGAAAAGGGTGGCAAGAAGCTGCTCGTCCCTGCCAATAAGATTCATTACATCATGGCCAAGGACGATTATTCCTACCTGCATACGGAAAACGACCGGTATCTTTCCACCGTTTCCTTGGCGCAGCTGGAGTCCAAGCTCGAGCCGCTTGGCTTCTTCCGCGTGCATCGCCGCTACCTTGTCAACCTGAGCTGTGTCGAGGAAGTGGATTCTGTGAGTGGCGGCACGCTCCTGCTCACGCTCACCGGCGAGGAGGAGAAGATTCCCGTTTCTCGCCGCCGTGCTGCTTCGCTCAAGAAGGCGCTCGGCCTTTAGGGGTAACCCGCATTGCATTATGATGGCGTCTCGTGTCTGCGGGGCGCCATTTTATTTTTTGCACCCCGCGTGCAGCTCCCTGAACGTTTGGGCGGGCACAGGAGCCGTTGGGGTTTCCGAATGGGCGCGAGCGGACTATTCTTGTAGCGTTACCAGCGTCTGAAACAAAGTGTTTACATTTGGCGAACATCACGGGCTGCATAATGGTGCCGTATGCGCATTTCTTGTGAAGGGCAGGATAAACGTGAATAACTGCTGGCTTGATGACAATCAGTTAAATGAGGAATGTGGCATTTTTGGCATATATGCCCCGGGGCGTGATGTAGGCCGTCTTACCTACTTCGCCTTGCAGGCGCTGCAGCACCGCGGCCAGGAATCTGCAGGAATCGCGGTGGGTGATGGCAAGGCAGTCCTGGTGAACAAGGACCTGGGCCTCGTCACTGAAGTCTTTAGAGAAGACGATTTCGCTGCACTCACGGGTTTTGTCGCCCTTGGTCATGTGCGCTATTCTACGAGCGGGGGAGCAGACGATTGGGATGCTGCCCAGCCTCACCTCTCTGCAATCGACGACCAGGATATCGCCGTTGCCCATAACGGCACGCTCGTGAACACCAATCATATCCGCGAGGAGCTCATGGAGCGCGGCGTTGCCTTCAGGTCCCGGACCGATTCGGAAGTGGCAACTCGCCTCATTGGCGATTTCACCCGCAAGAGCCATCATATCCGCGAGGGCATTCGTCGCACTATGGAACTCATCGAGGGAGCCTATGCCATGGCGCTCATCACCGATGACGCGCTTTATGCCTTCCGCGATCCCAATGGTATCCGTCCGCTCTGCATCGGCGTTTTGCCTGATGAGGGCGGGTATGTTGTGTCAAGTGAGACATGCGCGCTCGACCTGGTTGGAGCGACCTATCTGCGCGACGTGCACCCTGGTGAGGTCATCCGCTTCAACGCCGAGGGAATGGTGTGTGAGCAGGCGGTTCCCGCGCGGCGCTACACTCCCTGCATTTTCGAGCACGTCTACTTCGCCCGTCCCGATAGCATTCTCGACGGGTCCACGGTCTACCAGGACCGTCAGTGGATGGGCAGGATTCTCGCCCGCGAGGCTCCTGCAGACGCAGACCTCGTCATCGGCGTGCCCGACAGTGGCATCCCGGGCGCCATCGGCTATGCCCATGAGCTGGGCATTCCCTATGCTGAGGGCATCGTGAAGAACCGCTATATCGGTCGTACCTTCATTCAGCCTACTCAGGAGCTCCGCAAGATGGGCATCCGTATGAAGCTCAACCCCATGCGCGTCTCCATCGAGGGCAAACGCCTCGTGGTCATCGACGACAGCATCGTGCGTGGCAACACGTCCCGCCAGCTCGTCCAGATGCTGCGCGAAGCCGGAGCGACGGAAGTCCACCTGCGCATCGTTTCTCCGGAGACGAAATGGCCCTGTTTCTACGGCATCGACACCGATACGCAAGACCAGCTCATCGCCGCCACAAAGACAAAAGAGGGGATTCAGGAGTTCGTCGGGGCTGATTCGCTCGAATACATCAGCCTTGCGGGCCTCGTTGCTGCCGTTGGCATGCATGCGCCGGCACCGGGCGAGAAGACGCCTGTGGGTATGCTCGGCGTGCCCGGCTACGTCTGCATGAAGGAAGAGTGCACCGATGCACCTTTCTGTACCGCCTGCTTCAACGGCGTCTATCCCGTCCAGATTTCCGAGCAGATTTCCAAGGGCTCGTTCCTGCCTCATATGAAACCGCTTGTCAATGGCGAAAAGCCAGCTGAATAGTCTTGATGAAGGCGGGCGCGTTTCAATGCGTGCCCGCTTTTTCATGCGGCTACGCAGACCTCGTACACGCGGACGTTTTACCCCGTAATTGTCCACTCCACCAGTTGATATATGTGCGAAACTGTAGTTGTTCCGACAACGAGAGGAGCGCAATGAGCGAAGAGATTACCTATAAAGATGCCGGCGTTGATATCGACGAAGGCGCCCGTGCGGTTCATGCTATTCACGATGCCGTGAAATCCACCTACCGCCCCGAAGTCATCGGCGATATCGGCGGTTTTGGCGGTCTGTTTTCTGTGGCCGCGCTCAAGGGCATGGAGGACCCCCTGCTCGTGTCTGGCACAGACGGCGTGGGGACCAAGCTCGCTCTAGCCCAAATGGCGGGCAAACACGACACAGTTGGCATTGACCTCGTCGCAATGTGCGTCAACGATATTCGCGCTTGCGGTGCCGAGCCCCTCTTCTTCCTCGACTACATTGCCATCGGCAAGCTTAAGAGCGAGCAGGTCGCGCAGATTGTCGGTGGCATTGCCGAAGGCTGCAAGCAGGCCGGCTGCGCCCTGGTTGGCGGCGAGATGGCGGAGCATCCTGGTGTTATGGACCCGGACGACTATGACCTCTCTGGCTTTGCCGTGGGTGCCGTTGACCGCCCCAAGATGCTCGACCCAGAGCATGTTCAGGAAGGCGATGTCGTTCTCGGCCTCGCATCCTCCGGCATTCACTCCAACGGCTATTCGCTCGTACGTCGCGCCGTGACGGAGAAGATGACCATGGAGGAGCTGCAAGCTCCCAATGATGAGCTCGATGATATGAGTGTGCTCGACGCCCTGCTCGTTCCCACCCGCATCTACGTCAAGTCGATTCTCGCGCTTCTCAAGACTGGCATCGATGTCCACGCTGTTGCCCACATCACCGGCGGCGGCATTTCGGAGAACCTCAACCGGGCTCTTCCGGCGAACGTCAACGCGCTGCTTGATTATGGCAGCTGGGACTGCCCCGCTATTATCAAGTACGTGGTGAATGCAGCAGGGCTCTCCCTGCCAGAAGCGCTTCGCACCTTCAACATGGGCCTAGGCATGTGCGTTATCGTGCCTGCAGACCAGGCTGATGCGGCAGCTGAACAGCTGAGGTCCACGGGTGAGACGGTGTGGAAGGTCGGCGTCATTGTCGCCGGCAATGGGGAGGTCAGCTATGAAAACCTCTTCTGAGCCCCTCCGCATTGCTGTTCTCGTCTCTGGCAGCGGCACGAACCTCCAGGCTCTCATCGATGCTATTGAGGCTGGGCACCTGAACGCTCGCATTGAGCTTGTTGTGGCTTCCAACCCCGACGCTTATGGCATCGAGCGCGCCAAGAAGGCGGGCCTCGAGACGCTCGTGTTCCAGCGCGAAGACTATGCGGAGCCGGAGAAGGTAGACCAGCGCATGATCGATGCGTTCAAGGAGCATGACATCGCCTACGTCATCATGGCGGGCTACATGCGAAAGGTCACCCCGCTGCTCCTCAACGCCTATCCGAGTCGCATCGTCAATTTGCACCCGGCGCTTTTGCCCAAGCACCCGGGCGCCCATGGCATCCAAGAGGCGTTTGAAGCGGGCGATAAGGTGACGGGCATCACCTTCCACTTCGCCAACGAGGAATACGACCAGGGGCCCATCATCGTGCAGAAGGAGGTCCCGGTCCTTCCGAACGACACGCTCGACACGCTCGAGGCGCGCATCCACGATGCCGAGCACGCCTATTACCCCAAGGTCGTTCAGCTTCTGGCAGATGGCCGCGTTCACGTCGGAGAAGACGGCGCCGTCACCATTGACCAGGGCGACATCGAGTAAGAGAGCATTTCACACGCTCATAAAGAAAGGCGTCTACCGGCTTGGCAGGCGCCTTTTTCGTGTTCTTAGTACCTATGGGATTTTTCGAGCCGCTACTTCAGCGTGAGCGTTCCCTTGTGGAGCAGTTCTGCGCGCTTGTCTCGCGTTTTTCTCTACATGCCGAAAGCGAATCCGGTCATGGAGATGGACCCAAGTTCGCTGTGGTTGTTGAAAACTCTCGGCTCCTCGTTCTTCGCGGCGCCCAGCATGTAGATAAGCGGCAAATAGTGGTCGGGCGTGGGGACAGCATATGCGTGCTCGGGATAGTTCTCGTAGTGCATGACGGCGTCGTCCTTGCGCGTCTTCACGTCATCGATAACACGCGTGTTAAAAGAGACAGCCTGAGGTGAGCCATCTGGGTTGTCCCACTCCACGCGGTAGAGGTTATGGACGACATTTCCGCTGGCGAAGACGAGGTAACCTTCCTCGCGCAAGGGGGCAAGAAGTGTGCCCAGCTCGTAGATTTCCTCAACGGAGATATCGGCGTCGACGGACAATTGGACCACCGGGATGTCGGCCTTGGGAAACATGTGACAGAGGACCGTCCAAGTGCCATGGTCGATGCCCCAGGAATTGTTGACAGAGACCTTGTCACCCAGCAGCTCCTCTACTCGTTTTCCCAGCTCGGGGCAGCCTTTCACGGGATACTCGAAAGCGTAGAGCTCATCGGGGAAGCCATACATATCGTAGACCTGTCGCGGGTTCTCA
The DNA here is from genome assembly GCA_902796975.1 of uncultured Coriobacteriaceae bacterium. Classification (GTDB taxonomy): domain Bacteria; phylum Actinomycetota; class Coriobacteriia; order Coriobacteriales; family QAMH01; genus CADBRF01. Next base: position 480 of record CADBRF010000135.1, on the reverse strand, counting down.
TCGGTCTGAACGAAAGTTCCGTGTGTGAACCAGTGCGCGGATACAGCGAGAATCGCCTTCGGCTTCCCGAATTTCTCAACAACCTCCCTTCCGACTGCCTGCAGGCCTTTCGTGACCTCAGTATCTTCAAGTGCCAGCATGGGGCTCCCGTGGCCGGAGAAAATCACGGGCATTCTAGCTTCGCTCATATGTGCCTCCTTGTGAAAATATTTCTATACTTCAGATATCCAACATGCTTTAATAAATTGACTAGATATAATTTTATGAGCATATGCTTGAGCGCCTATTAGGATTTTCATCTTGAGCAAGTATCTTTCACCATACTAGGCTCTGGTGGACACTGGGAGAGGGAGAGGCTTTGAAGAGAGAGCAATGTGAGAGAGCAGGGCAGTTCGGGCAGTGCCCCTATGTTACTGCGCAGCAGTTGCTCTCGGGAAAATGGGCGATTCTCATCCTGTACGAGCTGAGCAGCGGAGCAAG
>CADBRF010000134.1 GCA_902796975.1 uncultured Coriobacteriaceae bacterium | reverse complement strand
GGCGGCGCACGTGATGCCGGCGCTATTGCGCTCGACGGTCTTGAAATGCTTGTGGAGCAGGCGGCCCTTTCTGTGGAAATCTGGATTGACGCTCTGGGGCTTTCTGCTACCGTCGATCGCGACATCATGCGGAAAGCTGCTGTAGAAGAGCTGGCCCGACGTGCCGGCGAGTGTGCCGAGGGTTAAGAGACCGTTACGTTCTCCCGCGCTATTCAGTTTGATAAATAGGTACAATGCACGAGTATGACTATCGCGAAGGAAGGGTTCAAATGACTATTGGTCTCAATATGACAGTTACTGTCGAGTTTACCTGCAAGACCGAGGACGGCATTCTCGTCGATGAGAGCAAGCATTATGACAAACCGTTCAAGTTCGTCGTGGGAAATCAGAACATCATGGATGGCTTCAATACGGTTGTCCAGACCATGGAAGTCGGTGAACATAAGGTCGCCACGATTCCTCCCGAAGAAGCGTTCGGCAAGTATGACGAGTTCATGAAAGACACGTTCAAGATTGACGAGATCCCCAATGGCCGTATGCTTGCAGAGCAGTCCGGCAAGACTGTCTATCACAGTACGGAAGATGGCATGGAGCCGGTGACAATTACCGACAACGGCGATGGCACGCTCACCATGGATTACAACCATCCGCTAGCTGGCAAGAACCTCATCCTCGATATCACCGTGCTCGATGCTGTTCAGGCGTATTTCCCGCCGGATGTCGAAGATGAGTATGGCGGACCAGCATTTCCCACGGAATAGCTTCCATGGCGCAAAATCAAGATTCCAGCGTGCAGGGGGCGTTTGACCTCGCGGCTATAACTGAGCCTCCCCAGGAGGTCGTCGAACGTGCACGCGAGTTGAGGCAGACCATAGAACACGCCCGCGAGCTGTATTACCAGCAGGACGCGCCTGAGCTTTCCGATGCCGCTTACGATTCGCTAGAACGCGAGCTCGAGAACCTCGAGAGAGAGTATCCTTCGCTCGCGACGCCCGATTCGCCCACCCAGCGCGTGGGCGGCGGTGTCTCCCAGCAGTTCGCGCCCGTTCAGCACGCTGTTCGCATGTACTCGCTCGAGGACGCTATGGACCTAAACGAGCTGGATGCCTGGCTCGAGCGTACTCACGCGGCAGTTGGCCATCCTGTGCAGTATTGCTGCGAGCTGAAGATTGATGGGTCTTCCATTGCGCTCACATACGACCATGGCAAACTCATTCGTGCCGCAACGCGTGGCGATGGCGCTGTGGGTGAGGATATCACGGCAAACGTGCTCAACGTGAAGGACGTCCCCACGGAGCTCAGTGCTGCCTCCGGTGCGGGTGATTTCCCCAACCGCATCGAAATTCGCGGAGAGTGCTATATGCCCAAGGCCTCGTTCAACCGTCTGAACGCTGCCATCGCCGCTGACAATGACGAGATTATTCAGCACAATGCCGAGATTGACGCGGGCAATGCCACAGGCAGACATATGGCGCTCAAAAAACCCTTCGCCAACTGTCGAAATGCGGCTGCTGGCAGCCTCCGCCAGAAAGACCCCAAGATTACCGCCTCACGCGACTTGGCGACTTTCATCTATGCCATTGCCGATCAGTCCATGGTGCCGGTGGCAAGTCAGCATGAGTTCCTCGCCTGGCTCAAAGAGGCCGGTTTCGTGGTCAACCCCAACATTCGCGTAGTCAACGGCGAAAAAGCCGTGCATGAATTCTGTGCGGACGCGCTGGCTCATCGCGATGGTCTGGGATACGACATCGATGGCGTTGTGGTGAAGGTAGATGATTTTGCAACTCAGGATTCACTCGGCTTCACCGCCAAGGCTCCGCGCTGGGCTATCGCCTTTAAATACCCACCTGAGGAGAAGACCACCATTCTTCGCAATATAGCGGTGCAAGTTGGCCGTACGGGAGCGCTTACTCCCGTTGCCGAGTTTGACCCCACCACCGTCGACGGGTCGGTCATCTCGCGTGCCACGCTCCATAATTTCGACGAACTTGCCCGCAAGGATGTTCGCATCGGCGATACCATCATCATCCACAAGGCAGGAGACGTTATTCCCGAGGTCGTGGGCCACGTTCCCGAGCTGCGTCCCAAGGAAAGCGTACCTCTCCAAGAGCCAACCACTTGTCCGAGCTGCGGCTCCCCGGTTTTTCGCGACGGGGCTTTCTTGCGCTGCGATAGCGCCGAGTGTCCAGCTCAGCTCCAGGAGCGCCTTGAGCATTGGGTCAGTCGCGGGGCTATGGATATCGATGGGTTGGGCACCAAGGTCATTGAGAACATGATTGCCGAGGGAATCCTTCACGATGTCGTCGATTTCTATCATCTGGATGTGGAGACCCTCGCCAACGTGAGCCGAGGGGAGCTCAAGAAAGACGGAACTCCTCGCACCGTTGGCCTTACTGTGGCGCGCAAGGTCATGAGGCAGATTGAAGCTTCCCGCCAGCAGCCCTTTGCCAACGTGCTCTTCGGCATTGGCATCCGCAACATCGGTAAGACCACGGCAGAGGCAATCGCCCGCGCCTTCGGGAATATCGATGCCCTTATGGACGCGACGGTGCCGCAGCTTTGCCAGGTGGAGGGTATCGGCGAAATCGTGGGGGAGAGCGTTGTCGAGTTCTTCGAAACCCAGGCAAACCGTGACCTTGTGGAACGTCTCCGGCAAGCCGGGCTCACCCTCGAAGAGGACATGAGCGAGATCAAACCGCAGACCTTGGCCGGTTACACATTTGTGCTCACGGGCACGCTCGAGCATTATGACCGAACCCAGGCCGAGGAACTCCTCCGCTCCTGGGGTGCCAAGGCAAGCGGAAGCGTGAGCAAGAAGACGAGCTTTGTCGTTGCCGGTCCCGGTGCTGGCAGCAAGCTCGTAAAGGCGCAGACGCTTGGCATTCCAGTGCTTGACGAAGAAGCGCTGGTAAAGATTATCGAGACAGGTCAGGTGCCTGCAGAAGACTAATCGTGCGCATCAAGCGTGCCAGCCAATAGGAAAGATCGCAAGACCGCAGATTCTCAGGGGATTTGCGGTCTTCTTGTATTCAACGATTCCTATGAGCTGAAGGCTCTGCATGTTTTGGCATGGGACAACAACCATTCACCCGCAGAAGTAGCCAAGAAATAAGGAATGTGTTCAAAGTGTGTTTAGAAAGTAATACTATTATAGCATTCGTAACACATCGAAAGGAACGACATGCACATTCCAGAGAACTACCTAAGCCCGTCTACCTGCGGTGTTTTTGACGTCGTCATGATTCCCATCTGGGCTCATGCCATCAAGAAGGTGCGCGAGACGGTTCCGCGCGAGAAAATGCCCCTTCTCGGCGTGGCTGCAGCCTTCTGCTTCCTTGCCATGATGTTCAACGTTCCGCTGCCTGGTGGCACGACTGGTCATGCTGTCTGCGGAACGCTTGTTGCCATCCTCTTTGGCCCCTGGGCGGCGACTATTGCAGTTTCCATTGCGCTTATCATCCAAGCAGTGTTCTTCGGAGACGGTGGCATCCTTGCCATTGGCGCGAACTGCTTCAACATGGCCTTTGTCCTGCCGCTTGTAGGCTATGGCATCTATTCCTTCATCCTTGGACACTCCAAGAACAAGAGCCTTGGCACGGAGCTTATCGCTGCGGGCGTAGGCTCTTATGTCGCCATCAATCTGGCGGCCATCTGCGCTGCTATTGAATTTGGTGTGCAGCCTCTGCTCTTCACCGATGGTGCTGGTCATGCGCTCTACTGCCCCTATCCGCTCTGGGTCTCGATTCCAGCTATGTCCATTGGACATCTGACTATCTTCGGCCTTGCCGAAGTCGTCTTCACGGTCGGCATCCTCGCCTTCGTGCGCAAGGTTGCCCCCTCCTTTGGCGTCAAGACCCCCGTTGTTGAGACGAAGGACAAGAAGGCTTTCGCTCCTGTCTATGCCCTCATCGCCGCCCTCGTCGTGCTCACGCCGCTCGGTCTTATCGCCGAAGGCGACGCTTGGGGCGAGTGGGGGACCGAGGATCTTGCTGATATGGTCGGCTACACTCCGGTTGGGCTTGGTGATGGCTGGGAGTGGACTGCGCTCATGCCCGATTACTCCCTGGCTGCCCTGCCAGATATCGCTGGCTACATCTTGAGTGCTATCATCGGTGTTGCCCTGTTGATTGTTATCTTCCGCCTCGTTGCTGCAGCTATGAAACCGGCGGTAGACTTCGATAAGTAGTTCTGCTTGATGGACAATTCTCAAGACGAGATACCCAGCTGGCTCCTCGAGCCTGAAAACTATGAACCCATCCCAGACCGGGATGGGTTCATCCAGAAGAGCATGCTCTCTATCACGGGTGTGCTCTCTGGTTTTAGACTGGACGATGGAGTGGCGAACAGGCTTTCTCCCTCTGCTCCGGCCAAATTGCTTTTCGGACTAGGGTTCATCCTGCTTGCATCTCTATCGCGCAATTATTTCTATGTCCTGATTCTTCTGGCATGCGTGTTGGTGCGTGTGGCTCTTCTTCCCTCCAAGGCGCTCAAACGGGTTGCCAGCATTTCCGCGAGTGCCGCTCTGCTTACCTTTCTCATCATGCTTCCAGCAGTCTTCATCGGGCAATCTCAATCCGCATTGCTCGTATCTACCAAGGTGCTCGTATCGGTAGGGACTGCCCTAACAGTAGCGCAGACCACGCCCTATAACGAGCTCACCAGTGCCCTGCGATCTTTCCATGTTCCCAATCTCTTCATCATGACCATCGACCTCGCGTTGAAGAACATCGTGCGTCTGGGTCGCACTGCGTTCGAGGTCCTCAGCGCGCTTAAGCTTCGCAGCGTCGGCCATTCAAAGGCCAAACGTTCGTCTATTGGTGGTGTCGGTGGTGTCGTCTTTCTCAAAACCAACGAAGCTGCGCAGACTACGTTTGATGCGATGTGCTGCCGCGGGTTCGAGGGGGATTATCCGCTTTCCCAGGAGCGCATGTGGCGCCGTATCGATCTCGCCTGGCTGTTTGCACTCATTGTGCTTATCGCAG
>CADBRF010000133.1 GCA_902796975.1 uncultured Coriobacteriaceae bacterium | reverse complement strand
GCGAAGAATTTCCTCCGCAAGTGCAATGTTCGGGTTGAGCGAGAAGTTCCCCTCCCTCACCAGACCATGTGAACGGGCAACAGCGAGTGTTTTGGAGGCAAAGTAGCCGTGCGAGGCATCGGGAAAGGATTCCCAGAAACAGTCCATAGCAGGGCGAAGCTGGTGGACCGCCCGGGAAAGCAAAAGCCTGCCACCAGGCAAAATGGCGACGAGACGGGCGCGGTGGTCTGAACTCCTCTCGACTCGCTCCAGCGCGCCACGTTTGACGAGCTCGCCTACGGCATCGGAAACTGTGCTGAGCCCAAGCTCCAGAGAATCGGAAAGCTTGCTGAGCGACTGGGGGTCCTGATAACAGTCGGAAAAAAGTAGGAGGCGAAACTGAGTTGGTGTGAGCCCAACAGCCTGCAATGTATGCTCGACAAGACGCTGAAAATAGGAGACAGAAAACAGATACGCTCGGTGACCAAAGCGCCTGTCGAGTTGCCTATCTGCAGTGTCTGTCGTCATGTGTCCCCTCGTATTCGCAAAGCACGCGGTTCAGACTAACATTCCCCAGCGAACTTTTCCAAAACCCTTCGGGTTCGCAACAAACCTTTGCTCTGATGAGAACTCAGGCAAGAATATTCGAAATTGGCAAGGTGAGGCGGCGTGATATCAGGCAAACCGGAAGCATCTTTCGATGTTATAAGTTTCTTCGGAAAAACAACAAATCTTTGCTGTAACCACCGGGCGGAGCGTTTAGACTGTTGTATGAGCATGATGTCAGTTCATGCCCTCCAAGCTGCAGCTTTTCCAAGTCGCTGCCCACAGAGCAAGCTGATTTCGCGCTCGGATGTGTTCGTTGAAAATCGAGAGAGAGGGGAGTTATGTCGGAAGAATCTTGGGTATGCACTGCCTGCCCCGGCTGGGGTGACCACGAGTTCTGCGCTATCAAGACCGTGGTTAAAGACGGCAAGATTGTCCGCACAGAGCCACTGCAGTACACCGGCGCCGAAGCAGGCGAAGGCCACTGCTGTCAGAAGGGCATTATGTCCTGGCGCGAGGTCTACGATAAAGACCGTCTCCTGTACCCGCTTAAACGCGCTGGCGAGCGCGGCGAGGGCAAGTGGGAGCGCATCTCGTGGGATCAGGCTCTCGATGAAATCGGCGCGAAGCTCATGGATATCCGCGAGAAGTACGGCGCAGAATCCGTGACTGTCTGGAACATCACCGCAAGTCTTCCGCCTTCCCAAGGTCTCGATTCGCTTCTGGGCGAGCGTTTCAACTGCCTTTGGGGCGGCACCGACCCGCTCAACGCCTATGGCCTGGACAACGGCCCCTACTACGCCAGCTACTTTGACATGGGCAACTTCTACAAGTACATGATGATTGACCCGGTCAAGTTCGACGGCTCCACCTACATCATCATCTGGGGCGCCAACCCGGTCGAGAACCAACAGCGCGTTGCCAAGCATGTGGTTGAGGCAAAGAGCCGCGGCGCAAAGATCGTCGATGTTGGCCTCCTCTTCGATGCCACCGCTGGCTATGCAGACTGGTTCATCCCCGTCAAACCCGGCAGCGACACGGCACTCGCCCTTTGTATGGCAAACCAGATTGTCCAGCGCGAGGAGTACGATAAGCCCTACCTCACCAAGTACACGGTCGCTCCCCTGCTCGTAGACGTCGAGACCGGTCAGTTTGCCGAGAACGAGGGCTGGTTCTACTACTGGGACGAGGAATCCGGTTCCATGAAACCCTCCGCACGCGGCGCCGAAGAGTACGAGGGCACGCCCGCATTTGAGGGAACCTACGAGGTCGACGGCCGCACCTACAAGCCCGCCTTCCAGATGCTCAAAGAGCATCTGGCCACCTACACGCCGGAATACCAGGAGGCCATCACGGGCGTTCCGGCTGCCGATGCCATCAAGCTCGGCGAAGAGTACTCCGCACACCGCCCGAGCTTCATCCTCGGCGCTCTGGGCCTCCGCTACCAGAACCAGGGCGACGCCTACCGCGCCTTCTACCTGCTCGGCATGCTCACGGGCAACTGCGGATCTGCAAATGGCGGCGTAACCTCCGAGATTCAGCCCTGCGGCTGGCCTCTGGGCTTCAACAACCCGTCCATCGTCTTCCCCGAGGGCAGAGAAAACGACAAGGCCCACTACGTGACCCAGGCTGATTACTTCGAAGACGCCAAGAAGGGCAAGTACAAGGCCTTCCTCAAGATCGCCGGCAACCCTGTGCACAACTGCCCCAACCGGTCTCGCTGGACCGAAGACACCTTCCCCCAGATGGAACTCATCGTCGACTACGACATCTGGATGACCGATACAGGCGAATGGTCCGATTACGTCCTACCCGCCTGCACGCCCTTCGAGCGCGAAGAACTCGTCGCGGCTGCCCAGTACAACCATGTCGTGCTCGAGCAGAAGGCCATCGAGCCGCGCGGCGAATGCAAGGATGCTCCTTGGATCTGGCGCGCGCTCTCCAAGCGCATCGGTCTGGGCGAATACTTCGACAAGACCGACGACGAGTGGATTGCCATGCGTCTCAACACACCCTATCCGCTCCTCGCCAAGGTCGATCCGCCCATCACACTCGAGCGCCTCAAGAAGGAGCACCTTGTGCGCGCCGCCGTGCCACCTATCCCCTTCGACCCCTTCTTCGGCATGAAGTTCGAGACCCCCACGGGCCATATGGAGTTCTACAGCGGACGTCTCGCCAACGTGGGCGTTCCGATGGCAACCTATAACGAGCCCTACGAGGCCCCGACCCCACGCCAGCTCAAAGAAGGCACGGCAAAGCACAAGTACCAGTTCTTCAGCGGCCGCCAGCGCTTCTTCATGCAGTCCATGTTCACGGACGACCCGGTTATGCGCGAACTTTCCGGCGGCATCCCCACGGGCCGTATCAACCCCGTGGACGCGGAGGCAGAGGGCATTCTCGACGGCGACAAGGTCGAGGTCTACAACGAGCGCGGGCATGTGGTCATCGAGATGCGCCTTGACCAGGTTATCCCGCCGGGAACCATCCAGGTCTGGTTCGGCTGGCGTCATCGCGCCTTCGAGGATGGCATGTACTCCGAGCTGCTCGTTCCGCTGGGAGACGCAGACACCATCAACGACGTGGCCAAATACTGGTACAAGTGCACCGAAGAGGATGGCGCTGTTGGCGCACTGCTCTCCGGATACGCCTACTCCGGCATGGCCGGCGCTTGGGACACCATCTGGGACTGCGCTTGCGAAGTCCGCAAGCTCGATGCGGGAGAGGAGGAATAGCCCATGTCTGATATCGAAATCAAGGCCGCTGCTCATTCCCCGAGCAAGGCAGAAGTTGAAGTCAACGATGACACCATCTTCGTGGATACGCTCCGCTGCACGGGCTGCTGGACGTGCGCTCTTGCCTGCATGACCGGCAACAAGCTCAAAGACGGCGAGTTCTTCGTGCAGGTTCGCACGCTTGGCAGCGGCGAGGGCATCGACCGCCCCGCTGGCACCTGGCCAAACCTCCACATGAGCTGGATGCCCGTCTACTCCAAGTCCTGCATCAAATGCAAGGACCGCACAGCAGAGGGGAAGCTCCCCTACTGCGTGCAGGACTGCCCCAACAAGGCGCTCGCCTTTGGCAAGGACGCCGTGGAAAAGATGGAGGCCGCCCGCAAGCGTGGTGCCCGCATCTACGAGCTCCCCAGCTGGGAAAAAAGCAAGGAACACGTGGTCTACGCGAGTGCGGACCGCAAGATCCTCTAGCCTGAGAAGCTCGACATCTAGCGAAACCTGCTAGCGTAATACAAGCCGCCGGCGCCTGGACAAAAGCCTGGACGCCGGCGGTTTTTTATTATCGGGAAGGCATGACAGTTGCCT
>CADBRF010000132.1 GCA_902796975.1 uncultured Coriobacteriaceae bacterium | reverse complement strand
AATCGCCAACTTCAGCGCTTTCGGGGTCGTGCGCGTACTGCCAGACCGTCATCACCTTGCTGGCATGGTCTTTGACACCCGTTCCGGTTGCAGGAAGGGCAGGGGCGCCAGTTGCCACGATGACCGCATCATATCCAGCGCCGATAATCTCCTCGGCAGTGGCTTCGTGCGCGATGACGCTCACGCCGAGCTTGTCCATCTGTACCTTGTAGTAGTCGATAAGGCGCGTGATGTCATGCTTGAAATCCGAATCGAACGCGGCTTCGTGCATCGTGCCGCCCAGCTCGCGCTTCTCGTAGAGGTCCACCTCATGGCCACGCACGCGCAGAAGCCGTGCCGCCTCCATGCCGGCAGGTCCACCGCCGATGATGCCTACGCGCTTCACGCGGGTGATAGGCTTGATCTGGCGAGTGAGCGCCATGCCGCACTGGGGGTTCACGCTGCAGCGCAGGCCGATGGCTGCGTTGAACTGGGAAATTGTTCCGACGCAGCCCATGGTGCAGCGGATGCAGGGCACGATGTCCTCGGGCCTGTCTTCGCGGAGCTTTATCGCCCAATCGGGGTCGGCGATGATGGGTCTGCCCAGACCGATGAAATCGCACACGCCGTCTTCGAGCGCCTTCTCCGCGATGTCGGGCGTGGTGAAGCCGCCGTCGAGGATGATGGGGAGCTTGATGCCGGCGTCCTTGAAGCCCTGGGCGATCTCGATGAAATCGCCGCGCTTGTCGTACTGCGCGTTGATGACGCGGACATTGCGATAGTCGCCGCCAACCACGTGAAATGCCACGATGCCCGTCTTCTCGAGGACCTTCGCCTGGGCGATGCCCTCCTCCTTGGTGATGCCATCCGGGGCGAACTCGTTTCCGTTGACACGCGCGATGATGGGGAAATCCTTGCCGCACTTCTTCTGGCACGCCTCGATGATCTCCTTGAAGAAGCGCACGCGATTCTCGGGGCTGCCGCCGTACTCATCGGTGCGGTGGTTGTAGAAGGGGCTGCAGAACATGTTGATGAGGTGGTTGATGGCGCCGTGAATCTCCACGCCGTCGTACTCCGCCATCATGGCACGCCATGCGGCGTTGGCGAAGTTCTCTTCGGTCTCCTTGATCTCAGCCTTGCTCATGCCGCGGATGGGAAACGGCATGACGCCGCCCATGACCTCGTTCATCGTGCTGGGACCCCAGGATTCGTACTGGTCGGCGAGGGAGAGCTGCTTGCCAATATGGCACAGCTGCAGCACGGCCTTCACACCGTGGTCGTGGATGGTCTGGGCGAGCCGCCTGTGCCCGGTGATCTGGGCGTTACAGTAAATGCCCAGGTTGTTTTCCTCGCCCTTGCTGTTCTTCTGGTCGATATAGCTCATCTCGACGAAGATGAGCCCCATGCGGCCTTCAGCCTGGCGCTCGTAGAAACGCAGCGTGTTATCTGTGACAAAGCCGTCTTTATCGGCATTCAAGGTGCCCATTGGAGCCATGATAATGCGGTTGGGCAAATCCCATGGGCCGATCTTTGCCTGCTCTAGAAGTTTTGGAAACTGGGTCTGCATACTTGCTCCCTAAGCCAGCTTCCTTATCTTTCATCCGAGACTATAATATCACGATATTTCCTTGTTGCATATTATTTTAGAAATTAATTTCCGTTTTAATATTCATCGAATTTTCTCTGCATCTCGGGAAGACTGTCGTAGGAATCTACGAGACGCTGGATGTCATCGAGAAGCTTCGCCTTGTTCTTGTGGCTGAGCCCGTTCAGCTCGCTGAAGGGGATGCCCATGAGCTTCAAGGCGAAAGCGGGGTCCCATTCGAGCGTGTTGTTGAACTCGTTGAGCTGCTTTATCGCCGCAATCGATTCGATCTTGACCATCTGCGAAAGCGTGTCCGCGATGCGCGCGGGAATATCGTTTTCCTGGCTGATGAGCTGGGTCTGATAGGCCACGAAATTTGGCGACCCCATGAGGTGGATATAGCCGATGAGTGAATGAATCTCCCACCGGTCCATGAAGGCGGCCGCGTTGTTCAGCACCGCCACAGCATCTTCGGGTGGAAGCTTGCTTTCTTGCTGCGGAAACAGTTCCCAGCGTATCAAGTTGAAGACGACGTTGGAGAGGAACATGTAGCCAACTTGCTGCATCTTTCCCCCAACAAGCTGCTCCACCTCTTCGAAAGACACCTGACCCCGATAGGTTAATCGTGGCTTGCCCTCGTAGTCTATTGCCGCGAATTGGTTTGCGGGAAAGTTGCGGCCAAGCCCTGAGTCTATGTTCGCATTAATGCGATCTGCCAGTTCACCTGCCGTTATGCCGAGTTCATCGAGGCAACGCTTCAGCTCCAGCGACATATCTTCGGGAACATTCACCTGCCGGTCTACCGCATCGTAATCGAACAGCCAGACCTGCGCGGCAAGGCGGTACGGCTCCATGAACGCTTGCAGAGTTCGATACGCGTTGGGCAGGACTTCCTCGAAAAAATCCCCACCGCCAGAAATATAGGTGAGGATGCTGGTGAGCGTTTCCTTCTGCACTGTTTTTAGCGAGGCGTTTTCCAGCTTCGATATATAGGAGGGGCTCTTCCCCTCGTGCTTTGCCAGGTCTTTCGCCGAAACGCCAGACTGGGCACGCAGAGTCTTCAAAAGGGTCGCGAGCTCTGGTGTCACAGCGTATTTCATGTTCTTGCCCTCCCTGCAGTTTCCGTCACCTGGATTCTATTGGAAATTTGTTACCTCTTGAATAACAATTAATTGAAATTGGAAATTAATTGAATTATTCTGAAAAAAGCAGGGATTTCCTTATCTCTCATCCGAAGTTTCATCATCCGCGCCCTGCTATAGAAACTGTTATCTCGCTTGGGGGAAATTATGGGAAAAATCACCCGACATCCGCTATTCGCAACTGCCGACGCCCTAAAACGCGCGTTTGCGATCAACGGGTTCACTGTGCTGGACGATGGCGTCTCTTCAGAACTGCAGACCACTGACTGGGCGTTGAGCCCCTACTACAAACCCGAGTCCATCCGCCGCACGCCCATCGTGCTGGAAGAGCATGGAGAATACGCGATGCGCTGCGAGCTCATCACGTCCATGCTTCCTCAGATGCGCGGAACGCTTCCCATCAAGTCGATTGCAATTGGCCGTGTGTACGACGCCAAGGATGCTCCCTTTGTTGACCATCTGGTTGTAGCAGGCGTCATTGCCCAGGAAGACATCGAGATGCGCCACCTGGAGAAGCTTTTCAAGGCCATTGCAAAGCAGACCTATGGCATCGAGGCAAGTGCGAAACTCGAGCTCATCGAGCGCGAGACCTACAGGATCGTCGTCACGGCATCGGATACGTTCACGTTTGGCTACATTGGCAAAGGCGAGGAGATTGCGCGTGCACTGCTCGGCCTTTCCAACCCGGATATCTCCATGTGGAGCTTCACCATCGACGTGGATTCCGTCGTTATGCACGACCTCAAGCTTTCGAACCGCTCCGAGCTCTACAACCCCAACGTCTCCTTCCTCTCCCAGTTCGAAGATGACACCCCGGCATTTGGCGATTCGTTCACGGCTCTTGCCATCGACACGCTGCGCAAGCATGGCTTCCAGGAGTTCTCCGGCGAGAGGCTCTACGAGGAAGACGCCTACAAGAAAATGAATATGATCATGGAGAGCTGGGACCTGAACAACCGCGGCTTCTTCCTCAAGGAGCCGCTGGGCAGCAAGGTCCGCATCCCCACCGTGCGCACGCCCGCCCTGCAGGACGCGCTCGAGGCAAACTACAAGGCCGGAGAGAAGACAGTCCGTCTCTTCGAGATTGGGCAGCATTTCGTGAGCGACGCAAACGGACGCAACCCCGAGCTCAAGACGTCGCTTTCCGTGGGCGCTTATGGGCCTGGCATCGACAAGAAGTCCTTCCGCGCCGAGGTGGATTCCATCATGTCTGACCTGGGCGTGTCCAACCATTTCTTCATCCCAGTCACTATTGCCATCCCCTACGACCCCACAGATTGCTGGGTGCTGATGGACGAGCGCATGGAATACCTAGGCGGTAACTTCGGCACCATCAACAAGATCGCGCTCGACTACCACGAGCTGGGAGTGGAGGCCTTCATGCTTCAAATCGAGATGAAGCCGCTTGAGAAGAAGGCACTCGAGGAATTCGACACCATTCCCAACGAGCTTCTCTAGCTGCTGCTCCCGTTTCTACACCGATGCGTTTTCGGCCGTGTGCGATTCTTCGTGCACGGCCTTTTTCTGCATCGACAGCGGGAAACACACCTGCATCGATCCCGAGCTAGACGTCGGCGCCTTCAACGGCTTTGAATCCAATTGCCAAACCGGGGCCTTTGTGTCCGTGGAAATCGGCGGCCTTATCCCAATAAGCGGTATCAAGCATGACGTTCTCCTTATT
>CADBRF010000131.1 GCA_902796975.1 uncultured Coriobacteriaceae bacterium | reverse complement strand
TTTGCCCCCGGGACACAGGAGGACAACGACCTCCGTGCAAAACTCACCGAGGAGGCCGAAGAGCTTGGCCCTGTGGCTTTCCACGCCAAGCTTGCAGAGATTGATCCTGCAAGTGCCGCTCTCATCCATCCCAACAATGTGCGCAGGGTCATCCGTGCCTTTGAGATGTTGTCTGCGGGGGAGAGCTATGCCAAGAGAAAGCTCGCTTTCAAAACAGTGCCCGCATATTTTCCCAGTGTGAAACTCGCATTGAATGTTGAGCGTCAGGTGCTATATGAACGCATAAACGAGCGCGTAGATACTATGTTCGATGAAGGGCTTGTCGACGAAGTGAAGCGCCTGTGCGCGAGCGGATATGCCTCTGGGCTTACCTCTATGCAGGCAATCGGGTATAAGGAAATCATCTCTGCCCTGAAGGGCGATATGACCTTCGTGGAGGCGAAAGAAGCTATAAAGCAGGCGACCCGCCGCTATGCCAAGCGTCAGCTCAGTTGGCTTGCTGCCGATAAATCTATCCATTGGATAGACGCCACTGAAGGCATAACAGATGAAGTGCTGACACTTGCACTAAAGTATACGACGCAGGATATTTCGGGTGGCTTTCCTGGATAAGTCGGATTTACCGCCCATGTTGGCTCAGGTTTTAATTCACTCAATGAAAGCGATGTGATCAAGACCATGGAGTACGCTTTTAGCAAGCTGCACAGCACGGGCAACGATTTTATTATCATCGACAACCGCGATGGAAATGTTCTGCTATCGCAAGAACAGATCGTTGAAGTTTGTAGCCAGCATTTTGGCATCGGAGCGGATGGACTTATCCTCGTTGAGAAATCCCAGAAGCCCGCCTGTGTCGCTCTTATGAATTGCTTTAGTAACGATGGCAAACCGACGAGTCATCTGAGTGGGGCGCTCCGCTGCTTCACAAAGTACCTCGTCGATAATGGCATTGTCGATGTGTCTGCAGGCGGTTATCTAGCTGATACGCCGCTCGGAACGCGGACTGTCGTTTTCACCACGGATGCGAGTGGGGCCTGTGAGACGGTCAAGATCGATATGGGAGTGCCCATACTTGAGCCTGAGAAAATCCCCACGACGCTTCCTGCCAAGATTGGCCCTATGGGGCAAGCCGCTATCGATATGATTTTCGATCTCGACGACGGTCTCTATAGCTTCTCATGTGTCAATATCAACGGCCCTCATGCCGTCACCCTCTTGAGCGATATAGATTCTTGTCCCGTGGATGAGGTTGGGCCCGAAATGGAAAACAGGCCTGAATTCCCAGAGCGCACAAGTGTCGATTTCGCCCAGGTCGAGGGTGACCAGATTTTTGTTCGCTCATGGATTCGCGATCGCGGCGAAGTGCTTGCTAGTGCTGCTGGAATGTGTGCTGCAACGGTTATCGCCAGCATTATCGGGAAATCGCCGTCCAATGTGACTGTTCATATGCCGGGTGGCAGCGTGGTGATTAACTGGATGGATAACGGTCATATCTATCTTGTTTCCAATGTCACTTCCGTGTTTTCCGGGACTTTCTC
This sequence comes from uncultured Coriobacteriaceae bacterium, assembly GCA_902796975.1. Taxonomy (GTDB): domain Bacteria; phylum Actinomycetota; class Coriobacteriia; order Coriobacteriales; family QAMH01; genus CADBRF01. Next base: position 14,121 of record CADBRF010000131.1, on the reverse strand, counting down.
CCTTTAAGGGCTATCGTGTCTGCAACGAAATTTGAAGTTTCAACTGCTGTTGTGCCTGAGCGCGCGATTCTCGTCGGCGTTGATTTTGGCAATTCAACGTGGCCAGTAGATGAATCCCTCGAGGAGCTTGCCCGTTTGACGGAAACGGCTGGCGCTGAAGTCGTGAAGATCGTCTCGCAGAAGCTCGAATCCCCCAACCCTCGAACCTTTATTGGCACAGGCAAGGCTGAAGAGATTGCTGAACTTGCACGCGACCTCAATTGCGACCTTGTTGTTTTCGACGATGAGCTCACACCATCCCAGCAGAGCAATTTAGAACACGTTGTCGGCTCATCGGTGAAAGTTATAGACAGGACTGCTCTCATTCTGGACATTTTCGCTTTGCATGCGACAACTCGCGAAGGGCGTCTCCAGGTAAGATTGGCTCAGAACAAGTACCTGTATCCACGACTGAGGGGCATGTGGGGCCATCTTGCCTCAAATCGCATGGGCGGTGGAGTTGGCTCTCGTTTCGGCGAGGGCGAATCCCAGCTCGAGGTGGACAGGCGTCTTGTTCGTAAGCGCATCTCTACGCTGAGACGAGAGCTTGAGGACTTGGCCTCGAACCGGGATACGCAGCGCAAGAACCGCAATGAGTCTGGAGTTTTTCGCATCGCTCTTGCTGGCTACACAAACGCCGGCAAGTCTAGTCTCATGAACGCGTTGACATCAGCAAATGTCCTTGCCTATGACAAACTCTTCGCAACGCTTGATTCAACGACTCGTCAGCTGGAACTTGTCGATGGGTGCAAGGCGACCATCACTGATACGGTAGGTTTTATTCAGAAACTTCCACATGGACTTGTCGAATCATTCAGATCTACACTCGATGAAATACGCGAGGCGAGCCTTATCCTGCTTGTTGCTGATATCTCCTCGAAGCAGTGCTCAAGGCAGATTGCCGCTGTTCAGAGCGTGTTGGATGAAATTGGCGCAGAAACCATACCGACTTTTGTGGTTTACAACAAGATTGACCTCTTAAAAGATGAACCCGGATCTCTGAGCCGGTTGAAAGACCTGCATCCCGATGCTCTTTTCGTGAGCGCCGCTACCGGCGAAGGTCTCGACAAGCTGCAAGAGACCCTCGCTCGACATATTTTGAGAGATATGCCGCTTCTCAAACTCGCAGTGCCTTATGCGAAGGGCAATATTGTTGAGAAAGCACATACACTGGGGACAGTACTGAGCGAGGAGTACACGGAAACTGGAACTTTGCTCACTGTGCGCATCTCACGCGAGCAGTTAGCGGAGTTCTCCCCATATATAGTGGAGTAACCTTGTAATTGCTTTTGACCATTTCAGCCGAAGCGATTAGTAGCTCCTGAACAAACCTGTTACAACGCCGGCAATCTGCACATCTCGTGCATATATTGGCTCCATGGTGTGGTTCTGGGGCTGAAGGCGAATGCGGTTTTTCTCGCGATAAAAGGTCTTTACAGTTGCCTCTCCGTCTATCAGGGCGACGACAATAGCTCCGTTATCTGCAGTTTGCTGAGAGCGAACAATAACTGTGTCGCCATCGAAAATGCCCGCCTCTACCATGGAATTACCATGAACTCTGAGAAGGAAAGAATTTCTGTCTCCAAAGAGGCTTGTGGGAAGCGGGATCTCCTCTTCTATATTCTGCTCTGCAAGAATAGGGGCACCAGCAGCAACCCTGCCAACATACGGCAATACTACAACGCTGGAATCTGCTGATGGAGTCTTGTATGTACCGGAGACTGCACCCACAGGCGATGATTCCGGCTGAGTTGAAGTCTCTTCTTCGCCCTTAGCGATATCTGAATGTGAGCCCTTGGACGTGACTGACATTGCGCGCGATTTTGAAGACGCGCGTTTGATATAGCCCTTTGCCTCCAATGCATTGAGATGAGCATGCACGGTAGAGGGGGAGGAGAGCCCAATTGCATTACCGATTTCGCGCACACTTGGCGGGCATTGGTTCTCCTGTATACAGGTGCGAATATATTCAAGTATCTGGCGCTGACGTTTTGTCAGATCGTCCTTTGCCATTGTGGCCTCCCTAATCATCTGCATTGAGTTTACCGGAACATTCGTTCGTATGCAAACATATGTTCGATAATTTTCTTGTATCGTACATTTGTTCGTGTTATATATACGTACAGATGTTCGTGTTTATTAGTTCTTAAGAGTTTTTGTGTCACAGGGGTTTGTTTGAATTTGCCTTGCAAGCAGGCAATGAGAAAGGATCGCAATCATGTATCGCACTCTAATCGCAACAGAAGGCACATCTGCACTTAAGCCCGAGCACTTCGTAGCGCTCCACGAAATCTCTTCTGTCTCCGATACTGCTACTGAACTCCATGTGGCAAAGGCCCCTGTAAACACTGTATATGGTAGGAAGCAGTCTGCTTTGTTTGACCACGATCTCAGTGTGGACGAGGTTCTTGATTGTCGTGAGGGCCTTCCTGTTAACTGCACTTTCAAGGAAAAAATCCAGACTGTTACTGTTGCGGGTATCCTGGGAGCACTCTTCTTCCTTTTGTCCTTTCTTCCCGCGGTATTCTAAGGACCTGCTCTGGAAATGACCACCATGTGTGGCATGGCTCTGGTACACTGCAAAAGAGAACCTCACAAACATTCTTTAAACGTACCGGGGGAGAGAAAGCCATGCTGTGTCCCAACTGCGGTCACACGGAATCGAAAGTCATCGATTCGCGTTCTGCGAAAGATGGGTCCACCATTAAGAGAAGGCGTGAGTGCCTAAGCTGCGGAACTCGATTTACTACCTTCGAAAGAAGGGAAGACCTGCCCGTAATGGTGCAGAAGCGCAGCGGGAGGATTGAGCCCTTCGATAGAAGTAAATTGCTCAGAAGCCTGGTAACAGCCACGGTTAAGAGGAATATCCCGCTTGCTACCTTGCAGGAGCTCGTGGATACCATAGAAAATGACATCCGCTATAAATACCGTGATCCTGTCCCTTCTCAGGAACTCGGTAATGAAGTTCTCATAAGATTGGCGAAGTTAGATAAGGTTGCATATATCCGGTTTGCCTCGGTCTATAAAGACTTTCAGAATCTCGATGAATTTAATGCAGAGCTTCAGAACCTGTCTGCGAGCGACTCTTCAACGGAAGATATAGAATCTTAAGGTCGAGCCGTTCAAAGGAAGCATTAGTCAGCTGTAAAGGAGCCTAACTATGTCAGAACATATTCAATTGGAACTTAAGCAGCTTGATACAGGGCTTCCGCTGCCTAAATATGCGCATGCAGGCGATGCAGGTCTCGATCTCTTTTCAGCAGAAGACCTTGTCTTAGAGCCCGGGGCTCGTGCGCTTATTCCGACTGGCATAGCCATTGCAATCCCAGAAGGCTATGCGGGCTTCGTGCAGCCCAGAAGCGGACTTGCTATCCGTGAAGGTCTTTCTATAGTGAATACGCCTGGCCTCATTGATAGTGGCTACCGGGGAGAGCTCAAGATAATCGCAATCAATACAGACCCGGCAAAGGCTATTGAGATAACGCGTGGAGAGCGCATTGCTCAGCTTGTCATCCAAGCTGTTCCTGTCGTTGAGATTGTTCCTGTGGAAGAGCTTGACGATACTGAACGGTCCATCGGCGGTTTCGGCAGCTCTGGGAAGTAGGCGCTGACGCCCATAGCGCTCTTGGCCCTTGAGCTGCATATAATTGAAGATGTATGTCTGATAACATATGTTATGGGAACTTACAAATTACAATTAATGAAGGGGATATACGCAAGAAAATGCGCATATCCCCTCTCTTTGAACCTCGGTCTTATTCGTCCATGCTGCCGCTGCGGTAGCCGTCGAGGTCTAGCGTGACATAGGTGTAGCCAAATCCTCTCATCGCCTCGACAATGCTCGTTCGGACGGGTTCTTTTGCAGCTTCCTCGATTTTATCCTGGGAAACTTCGATACGGGCAATGCTGCCATGCACCCTCACTCTGACATTTTCAAAACCCTGCCCACGTAGCCAAGCTTCAGCCTTGTCCACGGTCAGAATCGCCTTGCGGTCAAGCTTCGTTCCATATGGGAAACGAGTCAAAAGGCACGTGTTTGAGGGTTTGTTCCATACGGGTATCTCGAGTTCTTTGGCAAGCTCGCGAACATCTTTCTTCGTAAATCCGCACTCTGCCAGCGGGCTCAAGACGCCGAGTTCCTGTAAGGCTTTATATCCCGGACGGTTTTCCTTGAGGTCGTCTGCATTGGTTCCGTCTGCAACATGCTCTGCACCACGAATACCTGCGTGCTCAATGATCTGCTTGAACACCGCATTCTTGCATAGATAGCAGCGGTTTTCCGGATTCTCTGCCATTCCTTCGACGTGTAAAAGGTCTGCTCCGAAGACCTTGATGCGAATGCCGTTATCAGAGCAATATCTGCGGGCAGACGAGAAATCTTCCGCAGGTAGCCCTGTCGTCTTCGCGATTATGCCAATTGCCCGCTCGGCGAGAACTTCATCTGCCACTGTCAGGAGTGTTGTGGAATCTACGCCACCGGAATACGCAACTGCCAGAGACCCGAGTTTTTCAATGTAAGTTTTCAGGTCATCGTATTTTTTCTGAACCTCTGTGCTGAGCATGTATGCATCCTTCCCTTCGACTTGTATTTACGCAACATACCTTCGAGTGATATGAATGATTTGCCTATCCTACGAATTGTCTGACGGATTCCTCAAGGGAGTCTAGCAAGTTTTCTGCCTTCTCTTTAGTGTCCTCACGGGAGAACAGATAAAACTTAATCTTTGGTTCAGTCCCGCTTGGGCGCACGAGCACCTTTATGCCGTCGCCGAGCATAAATTCAACGACATTTGCTGGAGGCAACATCTGAACGCTATCCGTGCTCAGGCCGTTCAAAACGGGCATCTCCACGCCTTCTGAGAAATCATTCACTGCCTCTACCTTCTTGCCGGCGATTTCAGAGGGTGGCTCGAGTCTGAGCGTATCCATTATTTCTTTCATTCGCAGAGCGCCAGATTCTCCCGGAAACGCGAAATTCAGAGTGCGGTTGAGATAGTAGCCGAACTTCTCATAGAGACCCTGGAGAGCCTCCACAAGATCTTTTCCGCGAGACTTATGCCAACGCGCCATCTGGCAGATGAGCATGCTGGCGTTGATAGAGTCTTTGTCGCGAACATGCGCGCCGCTCATATACCCATAGCTCTCTTCGTACCCGAAGATGAACCTATCGACTTCACCCGCCTGCTCGAGTGCTGTGATTTGCCCACCGATATACTTGAATCCAGTGAGGACGCGTCGAAGCTGGAAACCGTATGCGCGAGCAAGCGCATCGGGCATGAGACTTGAGACAATTGTTGTCACAGCGACCTTATCGGCGAGGTCTTCCCCCCTCTCCCGCCTCCGTGCGCATACGTAATCAAGAAGCAGAATGCCGACTTCGTTTCCCGTAAGGAGCTCGTATGCACCCTCATGCTTTACGGCAATACCGACTCTATCCGCATCTGGGTCAGTGGCAAGAAGCAGATCGGGCTGAACCTCCTCGCAGAGTGCAAGCCCACGCTCGAGAGCAGGCTTCATTTCCGGGTTTGGGTATGGGCAGGTTGGAAAAGCCCCATCAGGGTCTGCTTGTTCCGGAACAACGGTGACGTCAGTGACGCCGATGCGCTCTAGGATTTTGAGAACATAAGGTAACCCTGTTCCGTTCAGCGGCGTATAGACGACTTTCAAGTTTGTGCCCGTTGGTTTATCAATCGGCTCTACAGACTGAGCAGCGACGGCATCAATAAAGCGGCGGGATGTTTCCTCGCCAACCCAATCGATGTTGCCCGCTTCCATTTGCTCATCGAAGTCGCCATGCACCACGTCGGAGAAGATGCCAATATGGGCGATGTTCTGTTGGATTTCGGTGGCAACCTCCGTGCGAATTTGGCAGCCATCGGGCCCGTAGACCTTGTAGCCGTTGTATTCCTTGGGATTATGGCTTGCCGTGACGTTTATGCCGGCGGCACAGTCTAGGTCTCTTACCCCAAAGCTTAGAAGCGGAGTTGGGGCTATATGCTCAAAGACGAGCACATGCACGCCATTCGCTGCGAGGATGCCGGCAGATTCCCTGACGAACTCCTCGCCCATGATTCGGCTATCTCGGGCAATGATGACCGCCGGATGCTGGAAATGGTCGAGAAGATAATTTGCCAGACCCTGTGTTGCTTGGCCGACCGTGTAGACGTTCATGCGGTTTGTGCCGAGCCCGATAATGCCGCGAAAACCGGCTGTACCAAAAGAAAGGTCCTGATAAAAAGCATCGTTCAGGGCTTCCTTATTGGCGGAGAGCTCGAGGAGTTCCTGTTTCTCTGTCTCTTTCACATGATCAAGCCAGAGCTGATAGCGGTCTTGAATTTCAGTCATACGTATCTTCCCTACAGATGTATGCGAGGAGGACTACTTTCGAACCTTCCTCGTACTGATGTCAGGCTTAAACACTATGGGCTTATTATAAACATGGTGCACGTGTTTTCGGCCGCATATAGCCCAGGATTGCGGGGAGCTCTTGGTGAAATGTTGTTCTGAGCTACTCTTTTTCCACAGGAAAGGTGACGACTATCCCCTCTTTCGTCACGCGGATGCGGGGGTTGTCTGCTAGCTGCAGGTAATACTTCTCCCCTATCGTATTAAACGCCTTGGCAAGTGAATGCGAAAAGGACGCTTCATCGTCCTTCGTCAGTTTCAAACCACGTGCATCCTGGTAAATATCTATCTGCGGCGCAATCGCCTCAGAAAACGAATTCAGAGCGCGTTCGAGAGGCTGAACAGCAGGCTTGATTTCCCCTGCCATAACACGATGAGCAGTGCGTTCGGATATCGTCAGACCGAGGTCAGCACAAATGGATAGGAGGTCTCGGGCATTGTGGGCAAGCGATGGCCGCAACCAGATGGGGGCCGTAGCGGGGTCTTCCCAAGGGGATGACCCGGTTTGCTGGATGCTGCTCCTTCCCTCAGCAACGAGGCGAGCGGCAATCTCTGCCGGAGACCCAACATATACCCGCAAAGTATCCTGGTATACGAGCGCGAATTCCACAACAGTTCTCAATACATTATGAGGCCCGCTATTGACTCGCATACGACCGTCGATACCGCGCTTGAGCTTGGGAAAAGATGACTGGTCGGCAATCTCTGGAAGCTCTGTGAGATTTACCCCAATCCGAATCGAGGTACCCAGACCCTCTTCGCTTGCCATGACAGCAGCATTCTGAGAGTTGCAGGAAATCGAATAGAGCGCCATGCCTCTTCCATGGACGCCCCATGTGTCCATAACCATAGAATCGAGTTTTGAGGTGACACGCGGTTCAAAGATGCGCTCATGCATGGAGGGGTGGATTCCGACTCCATTGTCGATGACAGTCAGTGTTCTTTGGTTCTTACTCTTGCCGGTAGCTAGATAGATGCTGCTAGCTTGCGCATCTCTGGAGTTGCGAAGCAATTCGATAACAATGTCTTCAACAGATCGTATGTCGTGCTTGGCCTGCCGTCGTTCCGCTTCAGCGGTCTGCAGGCGCACGAACCCTCTTCCGAGGTCATCTTCGACGGCGAGGTTCGAGCCGCTTGAAAACGTCTTGACAAAATCAACAAGGCTGCGTTCGGACATTTCAGGCTCCTCTCGGGGCTTGATAATATCCTACTCGCAGCCTTGATGGATAAGACATCTGCAACAATGTTACTTGGCCATTGCCTCGGAACGCGATTCGCGAATCACGACGACATGGATCTGGCCAGGATATTCCATGTTCGTCTCGATTTCCTTGGCGATATCATGTGCGAGCACAACTGCACTCGCGTCGTCAATTTGCTCTGGCTTGACCATGACGCGGACTTCGCGACCTGCCTGCATAGCATAGGTCTTCTCGACACCCTCGTGGGCATTGGCAATGTTTTCAAGGGTCTCGAGGCGTTTGATATAGTTCTCGTAGCTCTCGCGGCGGGCGCCAGGACGGGCAGCGCTCACGGCATCGGCAGCTTGGACGAGAACGGCAAGCACCGTAGACGGCTCGACGTCATTGTGATGGGCTTCAATGGCGTGGACAATGGCGGGGCTCTCGCCATAACGCTTTGCAAGGTCCGCGCCAATGACGGCATGAGAGCCTTCAACCTCGCGGTCGATTGCCTTGCCCAGATCATGCAGAAGACCAGCGCGTTTGGCGATGGTGCTGTCAAGCCCCAGCTCGCTTGCCATGGTGCCGCAGATAGCAGCGACTTCCAGCGAATGCTGGAGTACATTTTGGCCATAGGAAGTGCGGTATTTCAACCGGCCAAGCGTTCGTACAAGATCGGGGTGCAGGTCGTGAATGCCCATATCGAACGTCGCCTGCTCGCCAGCTTCCTGGACCTCCTGTGCAACGTAGGCGGTCGCCTTGCGGTGCATCTCCTCAATGCGAGCCGGGTGGATACGGCCATCCGCAATGAGGTTCTCGAGCGTGAGACGCGCGATTTCACGACGGACAGGGCCGAAACAGGAGACGGTGACAGAGTCAGGCGTATCATCGATGATGAGATTGGCGCCAGTTACCTGCTCAAATGCACGGATGTTTCTACCCTCGCGGCCAATGATGCGGCCCTTCACATCGTCTGAAGGGATGTCTACACGTGTTACGGTCCGCTCTGCTGTGAAATCAGCGCTCATACGCTGGATGGCAACGGCAAGAATCTCACGACTCCTGCGATTCGCTTCTGCCTTTGTCCTCTGCTCGGATTCGCGAATAATCGCTGCGCTCTCACGCGTGCAATCATCACGAACCTCGTCAATGACCTGCTCGCGAGCCTGGTCGCGGGTCATGCCGGCAATGTCGAGCAGAGAGCGCTCAGCTTCATCGAGCTTATCCGCAAGATCATTGCGCATTTTGTCGACCTGGCCCTGCATGGAGGAGAGCTGATGTTCGCGCTTGTCGAGAGACTCAGCACGGCGGTCAGCGGAGTCTTCACGCTGCTGCAGCCTGCTCTCACGATTGGATAACTCGTTGCTCTTCTGCCGTGCTTCTTGTTCAGCCTGCTCTTTGATCTTCAATGCGGCGTCTTTGGCTTCGATTTCACTCTCGCGCTTGATTGTCTCAGCTTGGCGCTCTGCATCAGAAACAGCTTGGTGCGCCTTGGCAACAATGTCATTTGCATTGTTGCGTGCGAACAGACGACTTGCTCCGAAACCGATTGCCAGGCAGACAACCGCGATCAAAATGTAGATCACGATGTCCATGATGACTCCTTCTTAATGGTGCTGTGTCAATTAGTTAGTGGGGCTTAAGCAATGCAAAGCCCAGCAGACACCATCGCCTCTTAGCGAAGCTTGGACGGTTATAAATGCTCAGAGTGCAAGCATAATGAATATGCGGATATACTCCGCATGGAGTCCATATGTAATAAACGAACTTATACAAAAACTCACGCATCGCGCGAGGACATGATGAATGCTTTACTATCCTAGCACAGTACTCTGCACAAACATAGATACCCGCTGGTATATGGGGTAAATTGTCCTCTCTTGCGTCATGGGACAGGCGATTACCCCCCACCGTTGAAGGCGCAAAGAATAGTATTGTTGAAGGCGCAAAGAATAGTATTATGCACGTTTTTGGGAAATGAACCCATTTCCAAAGCCATTTCAAGTATGCTTGGAATGGGTTAACTATTTTTACTGAGAAATAATACATTACTGCGGGCAAACGGCGAGCCTCTTGCTACGGTATTTGCAATGCGAACCCATTTTAGATAGCGATGGGGGAAGGGGCGATGGTGGAATTCTTCTTCATGTCTGCTCTTGGCGGGTCGGTCGTGGGCGTTCTCTCTGGCATGCTTGGAATAGGAGGCGGGACTGTCATGGTGCCGCTTCTGCGCTTGGGGTTCGGTCTTCCTGCTGTAGTCGCAACTGCTACTTCGATGTTCACGATAATTCCCACTTCCCTCTCGGGTTTTATCGGCCATCTAAGAAACAAGACCTGCGTGCCAGAAATTGGAGTAGCTGCTGGTATCGGAGGCGCCTTCATGTCTCCGCTCTCCGCGCTTCTGGCGGATAGGTCTCCGAGTTGGCTTATCATGCTAGCTGCCGCAGCGGCTATTCTGTATTCCTCAATCACGATGTTTACAAAAGCGCGGAGAGCGCCGCGCAAGTCGAAGCGTGATGCTGCCGAAGAGGCTGGCCACTCTTCGCATGCTGGGCAAGCCTCGTTCTCCACGCCCGCACGTCTGACTGTCACGAAAAAACAGGTTGCTTACGCCGCTTTCATTGGATGTCTCGCTGGCTTTGCTGCCGGCTATATTGGCCTTGGTGGCGGATTTCTCATGGTGCCGCTTTTCATGTCCATCTTGGGCATGCAAATGCGTGTTTGCTCGGGCACCTCTCTCATCGCCATTATGATTCTTGCTGTCCCAGGCGTCATTATGCAGGGCTATCTCGGCAATATCAGCTATATATCAGGCATTGCTTTGGCTATTGGTGCCATCCCCGGGGCGCTTGTTGGCTCGAATCTAGTCAAGTATGTTCCCGAGCGGCTGCTCCGCTTCATCTTCGCATTCTTCTTGCTTTTTGCGGTGATCCTACTTGTCGCAAATGAATTCGCGCCCCTTTTCCTGGGCTAGGCTCTAGCACTGCTTCCCATCAGCTTGCGTGTCTTCAGACGGAGAGGCCTCCCTGGACTTGCGTCCAAGGAGGCGCTCTCAACAATCAGTTCTCAGCATAAAGACGGCGGTAGCGACGAATGTGCGGTTCAGCTATTCGCTCCTGAGCGCCTCGACTGGGTCCCGTCGTGCGGCGTTCATTGCGGGGATGAGACCAGAAACGAAGGTAAGGAAGACGCTGATGCACACGAGAATCAACGCGGAGCTCATGGGCAGGCTCATGATATTCTCGACATTCCTCCACGAAAGCACATAGGCGTTAATGGGAATCGAGACAAGCATAACCACGGCAATGGCGAAGATGCCAGACATCAGCCCTTCGATGAACGTCTCGGCGTTAAAGATGTTAGCGACGTTGCCCTTGCTCGCTCCCATTGCGCGGAGGATTCCGATTTCCTTCTTGCGCTCGAGCACGCTGATGTACGTGATGATGCCGATCATGATGGAGCTGACAACGAGTGAAATGGCCACGAAGGCGATGAGCACCATAGAGATCATGTTCACGATATCGGTGACGGATTTCATGAGCGCGCCCATGATATCGGAATAGGAAATGGACTTATCGGGTTCGCCCTGGGCATCCATATCATCGTTATAGACAGAGATGATATCTTCAACGGCTTGCTTGTCATCAAAGCTCTTGGCATAGATGTTGATGGACTGGGGCTCATCAATACTGGCGTAGCCAAGTTTTGAGAGATTTTTCTCGTAGGAAATGTTCCCAGACTGGGCGAAATTCATAAGCAGGTTTGTCAGCTCATCCTGGTCCATGTTAACCGTAATGGCATTTGCGAATTCCTCAGCATTGAACGAGACCCCGCTGCCCATTGCATCTCCCAGTGCGCTCGCCATGGAGACGGCGAGATTCTGGGAATACTCTGCGAGCGTGTCCCCCATCTTCGCCTGCAGATACGGGGTGAAGGTATTTGCCATATAATCTGCCATCGCGTTCTGGATTGCCTGCCCAAAGGCAGTCTGCAACTGTTGGGCAGCTGCATTCGGGTCATAGCCTGCGGAAGCACTCGCTGCTGCCATCTCTTCCTGGAAGATTTGAGCAGGACGACCTGTTGCCTGATAGTCCTCATAGGATGCCGAACCCGGTGCGCCGCCCTGCTGAGTCGACCAAGTCATATAGTCCTGCATGATTCGCGGCATTGCATTTGTGGCTGCAGTTTGCATTATCTGCGCCTGCTGCGCTTGGGTTTCCGCCGTTGCATTTTGTATGGCGGAGAGATCTAGATTATTGAAGTCTGGCAGAGGCACGTCGGAGAACATGTCGCCCGTGTTCATTCCGCTTGCTGCTCCACCCATAGCGTTCGTCATCGCGCTTTCAATCGAGCTCGTGTCTACCTGGAAGGCATTAGCCATTTTCGCCTCATCCACGGTGAAGAGCTGGCTCATATCGAAATCAGCGCCGGAGTCTTCCTTGAGCTTTTCAAACGTTTCTCCCGTGAACACATCGACGTCCGGGTCATCAATTTGCTGCTTGACGATGTCGGATTCGGCGGCCACATCCATGAGATGCAGGGGAAGGTCGCTGCGATAGCCGATACCTTCGGTGAGGGAAGTCGAGGTTGCCGTGGGCTTAGGCTGTATGATACCTACGACCTTGAGGTCGATTCCGTTGGCAATGGCGTCTTCCATGAAGTTCTCGTCATCCGACTTGCTTACCCATGTCTTTCCATCCTCGCTGAGGGCATAGGTCGAGCTTGCCGGAACGACTTTAAAGCTTGTCGACAGCGCATCGTCGTAGGTGAATTCCACAGACGTATCGGGAACATCTATGTGCTCATCGGAAATCGCGTCAGACAGCATATCTTCGAGTTTGTCTGGGTCGAGGACGCCCATGGCGTAGTAGGTGTAGTCTGAAAGCCCGCCGCTTTCGCTGAGAACGAGAACACATTCGTTGTAGCTTGTTGGCCACGTTCCAGCGACAACATCATATTGTTCGCTTAGGAGCTTGGGATCGTCGAGCATCTCCTGGAAGGCACCGTTACCTCCCATGGCGGAGAACATGCTCATGGAGCTCGTGACCTGGTTGCTCATGAGATTTGTAAGCGTGCCGGGGTTGAGCTGCTTGACGCCGTTTGACGTATCAGATGAGTAGATGAGCGGCGTGATGCCGTAGTCGTACACAATTGCGTTGACATGGTCGTAGACGTCGCTTTCACCGCTCTCGAGATACTTTCTGAAGCTCTTCAGATCGTTGTTCTTGATGTCCGAAAGCACATCAGCCATGATTGTTGACTCGGGAATAACTCCGTCTTCCTGTTCGGCGGTCTCATCGCCCTTGGCGGAGTATGTTCCTGCGGCTGTCATCACAGAAGTGATGTCAAAGCTCGATTTCGTGATGGTCAGAGGAGACGAGGAAAGCGTGTTCTCCTGAACCTTTGCTATGTAGTTGTTGACACCGTTGGAAAGAGCGAGAATCGCAGCTATGCCGATGATGACGATTGAACCGGCAAAGGCCGTGAGGAAGGTCCTCCCCTTCTTTGTCATGAGGTTGTTGAAGGAGAGCGCAAGCGCGGTGAGAAAGGACATGGAAGAATGTTTTTTCTTGCCCTTAGAGGCTCCGGAACGCCCTGTCCCGTATCCTGTGGAGCCGCCTGTTGCATCACGCGATATTTCAGGTTCGTAGATAACTCCAAGGGGAGCTGTTTTTCCATGGTCTTCAGGTGCGAGCCTGTCGTTCAATGCGCTCGTGACGGTTACTGCAGCTGGGGCAGCGGCGGCGTGCTTTGATAAACCTGCGGGCGTCGGGAAACCGGGGTCAAATGGGTTGCTGTCGCCGACAATCTTTCCGTCGTGGATATTGACGATGCGGTTTGCGTATTCGTAAGCGAGCTCTGGGTTGTGGGTAACCATGACAACGAGTCGGTCGCTTGCGATTTCTGAAAGCAGGTCCATGACCTGAATGCCCGTCTCGGTATCAAGCGCACCCGTTGGCTCGTCTGCAAGAACGATGTCAGGGTCGTTGACCAAGGCGCGGGCAATGGCGACGCGCTGCATCTGACCACCAGAGAGCTGCGAGGGCTTTTTGTGTATATGGGGCCCGAGTCCTACGCGCTCAAGTTCCGCCTTAGCTCGCTGTCTGCGTTCCGCTTTTGATATGCCGGAGAGCGTGAGTGCAAGCTCTACATTTGCCAGGCTGGTCTGGTGGGGTATGAGGTTGTAGCTCTGGAAGATAAACCCGATATGGTGGTTGCGATAGGTATCCCAATCTGCGCTCTTGTAATCCTTCGTGGAGACACCGTTGATGACAAGGTCGCCAGAATCGGCGTGATCGAGTCCTCCGACGACGTTCAAAAACGTGGTCTTGCCGGAGCCAGATGGGCCAAGAACGGCAACGAACTCGTTATCGCGGAGACTTATAGACACGCCATCCAAAGCCGTCTGTACAAAATCGCCGGTTTTATATGATTTTCGGATGTCTTTGAGTTCAATCACAGAAACCTCCGAGCGTACTTGCTAGTTTTCCATTTT
>CADBRF010000130.1 GCA_902796975.1 uncultured Coriobacteriaceae bacterium | reverse complement strand
TGAATACCTCTACGATTCCACGCAGAAGTTTTTGAGCAAAGCCCAGCTCGTCGATCTTTTCCGAGAAGTCGGCCTCGAATTTGTCAATGTCCGCTCCTTCATGTTTGGCGCGGCGGCACTCCATGTTGGCGTTGTGCCCTACGAGGCGGCATAGCGTGCGGGAACTCTGCTTTTCGCATGTCGATGTCGTCTACGGTTCTGGCAAAGACGCTATAACTGCTCTGGACAATCTAGACTTCACGGTTTCGGATGGGGAATCGGTTGCCATCATCGGGCCTTCTGGCTGCGGCAAGTCTACGACCCTGCGCCTTGCCAGCGGGTTACTGAGGCCAAGTGCAGGAACAACCACAATAGACGGGTCTCCAATTCAGGGGCCACGCGCTTCGACGGCTCTCATCCTTCAGGACTTCGGTCTTCTTCCCTGGAAAACCGTCCGGGCGAATGCTGAGCTTGGGCTAAAGATAAGGCATGTTCCACGTGGCGAACGGAAAGAGCGGGCATCAGAAGCTCTTCAGCTCGTTGGGCTTGAAGAATTTGCAGATGCCTATCCTGGAAGCCTTTCCGGGGGCATGAGACAGCGGCTCGCCTTGGCTCGTGCCTTGGCCCTCGATGTCGATCTACTTCTTATGGATGAGCCGCTTTCCGCACTTGATGCTCTCCTACGCGAGCAGCTGCAGGACACCCTTCTTTCGCTCTGGCGCAAGGAAGGGTATGCCCAGATTCTGGTAACCCACTCCATCGATGAGGCTGTGTATCTGGGTCAGCGCATCTATGTCATGGCGCCACGACCCGGCCACGTCGTCACAGTTGTGCAAAACGAGGATGCCGGGGATGAGGCCTATCGTCAGAGCGGGGAATTCTTTGCCCGCTGCAATGAGGTTCGCGAGCTTCTCCGCCAGGCAGGTGGAGGTGGTTCGCATGCGTAAGGCTTTGGGCTACATCTGGGGAACGGTATTCGTCATCATTCTCTGGTGGCTGCTCGCAATCGGCATTGATTCACCGGCTCTTCCCACGCCTGCTGCAACGTGGCCAGAGCTCGTGAGCTGCTTCCAGAAGATAATGCCCCAGTTCTGGGCGAGCTTTGGGAGAATTATTCTCTCGATGGCAATTGGGACCCTTCTCGGAGCTCCCTGCGGCCTGTGGATTGGGCGTTCGAAGAGAGCAGATGCCATTTTTGGCCCCATACTCTACGTGCTCTATCCGGTGCCGAAAATCGTCTTTCTCCCCGTGCTCTTCGTCCTGTTTGGTCTCGGGGGAGAGGCAAAGGTCATCCTTATCGCAATTGCCATTTTCTTCCAGATGGTCGTAACCATGCGTGATGCCGCCAAGCACGTTCCTCAAGGTGCCATAGACTCTATGCTCTCGCTTTCGGCGACGAAGCTCCAGATTTTCACCGATGTGGTGCTGCCTTCATCTCTTCCCGCCCTGTTCACAGCTCTCCGGATCACCTGCGGCACAGCTGTCGCCATACTCTTCATCGCAGAAAGCATGGCTGGTTCAAGTGGGCTTGGGTATTACATCATGCACGCCTGGTCTCTTCTTGAGTACCCGCAAATGTTCGCAGGCATCGTTGCCATGGCAGCTCTGGGCGTCATCCTTTACGAGGCGTTTGATATCGCCGAGCGCCTGACAACTCGTTGGCGGAGAGCGTGATATTTGCAAGCTATGGAGCAGCCCGCTGAATTCTGGTTTTTCACGGCCCAGCCGTTCTATGACGGGGCAGGGGTGGGCTTCGGCATTGGCAGCCCGGTGCATCTTGCCTATTTTGCGGTTTCTGTGCTTGCCATCTGCCTGCTCGTCAAGGTGTTTGAGCGCTTGCCCAAGGGGCTTGACTGGGGAAGCCCGCGCAGGAAGATGCTCCTCGTTGTCGGAACAATTCCCGTTACCCTCGTCTGCATCAACGATCTTATCATGTGCGCTGCTGGGGTCTTTTCTCCCCAGTGGTGGCCTCTGCATGTCTGCAACTTCAGCGAATTATTTCTGCTCATCTACGCCTTGAGACCCAACAAGTTCTGCGGTGAGTGTATCGTCACCATCGGCATAGTGGGGGCATCATGTGCGCTTGCCTTTGCCAACTGGTGGTATTGCCCAGCGTGGTCCTACCCGGCGGTTGTAGGTTTTGTGGAGCATGCGCTCATCATCGCTTTCGGCCTCATGATTTCGCTTGGCGGAGAACACGAGCTCAGCCTTCGCAACATTTGGCGCCCCCTTGTCTTTCTAGGCGTGTATGCTCCCGTTTTCTATGCCTTCAACAAGGTTCACGACACGAACTTCCTCTTTCTCAATGGCCCTGCAGCAGGGTCACCGATGGAAGCTGCAGCGGACGTTCTTGGAAATCCTGGCTATGTCCCCGTGTTCCTTGCGCTGTTCGCTGCTTCATGGCTTGTGGTATATGGACTTCTGTATGCGAGAAAGCGCTGGATTGCCCATAACTCCAATGCTTGAGCTCGGTGCATACTCATTGCTGGTTGCTAGGTGGTAAGATTGGGATATGGATACTTCGATGCGAATAGAAATCCCCGCTTCTGCTGCCCTCATCCTCAACCTGCTTGAAGGGGCAGGCTTCGAAGCATATGTCGTCGGGGGCTGCGTTCGAGACGCGATAATGGGCCGCATTCCCAATGACTGGGATATTACGACCTCCGCCAAACCCGAGGAAACCAAAACTGTCTTGGCCCGCGCCTCCATACAAACGGCAGATACGGGCATAAGGCACGGCACAATCACGGCAATCATCGGCAGCGTGCCTTTCGAGATAACAACCTACCGTTCCGAGGGCACCTATTCCGATGGCAGGCATCCTGATTCCGTTTCCTTC
>CADBRF010000129.1 GCA_902796975.1 uncultured Coriobacteriaceae bacterium | reverse complement strand
TGCGTAAAGAAGAGACGGCAGAGCTTTCTTCAGAGATTGACGCTTAACAGCAGGCGTTAGACCTCGACTTTTCGGGGCGGTCCGACCACTTGGCCGGGCTGCCCCTTCGCTGTTGTCTGGAATGTTACATCTCTGCCAGCTTATGAGGCCTTTTCGCAGTTCAGAGCCATACGGTGTATCATAGTTTGCGGGGGAGTGAGAGGGTATGCAAACCAAGCACCTGAAATATTTCGTAGATATCGCGGAACTCGGTTCGGTATCTGCTGCGGCAAAAAAGAATTTCATCTCGCCTCAGGGTCTGAGCCGCGCTCTTTCTTCGCTCGAGTCAGACTTTGGCTGCAAGCTCTTCAATCGTCGAGCTAACGGCATGGAGCTCACAGAGTATGGCGAGCAGCTCATCGGTCAGGCAAAGCAGATGGTCTTGCTCGAAAAGGAAATGCGCAAGCGTGTGACTCACCTTCGTGATGCGAGCGTTCAATGGGAACGGGCAAGTACGAGGGTCTATCTTAACAACATCGTTTTCGATGCATCCTTCTTTCGTCCTGTCATGGAAATCATGGCTGATACGTTGCCGAAGGGTTCTCGGTATTACCAGTGCAGCAATGCGGAAATTGTCGAGAATCTTCTGGAAACCGGCGGGAATAAGGGCGACAAGCTTGGGTTGCTCTGTTTTTTCAGCACAAATCGGGTGGAAAACAATCGCTTAATCGCCCACCTGCGCGAGCAGGGGTTCACCTATAAGCCCTACGCGCATTCATATGATGTCGTCTTGGTCTCGAAAAATTCCGATCTCGCTGAGAAGACGGCACTTTCTGATGAAGATATCATGTCGCATCCCATCGTCTGCGCAGGAGGCGATATCAAAGAGGCGGTTGAGGCGCGCTTTGGCGCGGAGTGCATTGCCGTTGTGACGAACGATACAAAGTTTCGCTTCGATATGGTGGCTAAGAATGAGGCTATCTCTTTCGCTCCTGCTTTCCAGGAGCTTGTTGGTGAAGTGCCAGACACGGTGACTATTCCCATGAAAGAGCCCTACTTCCTCGAGCTTGGTTTCGCTGCCATGCCCGAGGTGCTCGAGCTTTCCCGGCACAGCGAAATGCTCAGGCGGCTTACGACCTACTATGCTACCTATGATGGGCTTTCAAATGTATCGCTGGTGGGTAACGTAGCAGAAGATCTCCATATCGATGCCGAGCCCTTCAGACGGCGTGAGGCAGTTGCGAATGTTCAGGATTCTGCCAATATCTCTCCCCGCGAGCGCGATGTGTTCGACATGCTTGCCAAGGGCATGCAGGCAGATTCAATCTCAGCTGCGCTCTATATCTCAAAGGCAACGGTAAAAACGCATATGAACAGCATCTATAAGAAATTGGGAATCCATTCTCAGACGGAGCTCATTGCCATTGTCGAGGCGGAACAACGCAGGCTTATCGTGGAGGAAAAGCGCTAGAAAACCCACTCGGCGTCGCTCTTCTTGCAAGAGCGCAGGAGGCGACAGCCGGGTGGAGGTGTTGCGCAAGGGATGCGTTCTAGCTGCCGCCTCCCATGCTCATATTTTGTGGTGTTTGTAATTCGGTTGTGTTAACACAAACGCGGATTTTGCATTTTTCGTGTGACTCAGTGCTTGATGACGTGACGCACGAAATAGGAAAGCGCCACTATCACGATGCCAATCGAAAATGCAAGTTCCAACATCTCGATCCCACTATTGCCTTGGAGAACTTCTCCCAGAAAGAAGACGCCCATCATGACGCAGATGACGGAGATGAGACGTTCCTTGAGGTCATCGAAATCGTGGAAATCCAGCCATTGCGGGGTAGGAATGCGGTCGCTGATGAAGAGGCGTACGAGTCCGAGCGCGATGATGTAGAGCGCAACAGCGAGCAGAAACATATCGGTGTATTCGATGTAGCTGATGGAGAGATCCAGCAGGAGGTGGACGTTCTCACCGTTTGCAGCAGGGCTTTCAATGAGCTCTGGCAGATAGTGCACGGTTGTTGAGACGGTTGCGATGAGAGCGCCAACTGCAATGATAATCGATGCAATGAAAGAACCAAGGGCGGGGATGGCGGCGACGATGCGTGTCCAGCCGGTTATCGAGCGTGCACGTTGCGCGTGGTTATGCTTCACCGTTTGCTTGCCTGTATCGCCTGCCATGGCCTGTGCCTTTCCACAGAATTGGATGCCTGGCAATTATATCGCATTGCCTGGCTGAGCAGATGCCAGCTCGGGCTTCGCCTTTCCACGTTTTGCCTGCAAGAGAGGGTGTGACTATTTCAATATACGATGCCTTAGGAGAGATGTCTCTTCTGGTTTCTGCTGGTACACCTCGTGATTAAATCGTGATAATTGCACGTATGCCCTCTTTATGTTTGCATCTTGGTGCAGCTACGACTATTCTCAATCAGGCATATTCTGGGATTATGTTCAAAATAGTTAGGAGCCAGACGTGGCAGAGATTGTTGTGGTTGTCGATTCGGGAGCGGATGTCCCTCAAGAGGAAGTCGAGCGCCACGGGATTGTTGTCGTTCCCATGCATGTCACATTTGGCGAGGTCTCTAAACCTGACGGCAGCTTTGATCACGATGAGATTGTCCAGTATTACGAAAAGACCGGCTCTATCCCAAAGACCAGCGGTGGCACTCCCCATGATTTCGAGGTAGCCTTTGACGAAATCACTGCAGCTCGTCCAGGGGCTCATATCGTCTATCTTGCCTATTCCGCTGTGACCACCGCCTCCTTCAAGAGCGCTGAAATTGCCGCACAGGGGCGCGATAATATCACCCTCATCGACACGAAGTACGTCACGGTTGGCCAGGGAGAAATCGCAGTGCGTCTGTGCGAGCATCTAGAGCAGCATCCCGAGTGGACAACAGAGGAAGCCATCGCAGAGGCGAATCGCCTATGCAAGCAGGCGACGATGAGCTTTCTGCCGACAAATCTCAAGTATCTCGTTGCCGGTGGCAGGCTTACCAATGCCGCTGCTTTCGCTGGTACAGTACTGCGCGTCCGTCCGCGTATCGATCTCGAAAATGGCTATCTCGTTGCAACCAGCAAATACCGCGGCCGCATGGACAAAGTCGTCAATCAGTATCTCAACGAGTTTTGCAAAGATCTTGACCGTGAGGAAATCTGGATTGCCCTTTCCCCGCGCGTAACCGACGAAGTCAAGAATGCCATTGTGCAAACTCTCGGGAAACTCGGCTTCGAACGCATCCGATGGGCAAAATGCGGTGGCGTTATCTCCACCCATGGCGGCCCCAACGCCTTTGCGGTAGCTGGTTTCAAGGCCGAGTAGTGCAAATATCACCAACCCTGCCATTCTCCCCTGCGGCTTTTGGCTGGTCGCAGGGGATTTCTATATACAGCCCTATGCGCAAAATGCAGGAGTTCTAGAGCGCTTGCTCCATCGCGTAGCGCATCACATCAGACCGGCTGAGGATTCCCACGAGCTCCCCGTTGTGGGTGACCGGCACCTTCTTCAGTTTGTACTGGGCAAGGAGGTTTGCCGCGTCTTCGAGCGAGGAGCCTGCCGGCAAGGTGATGACATTCGTCGTGGCTATTTCGCTCACAGGCATGTCGAGCAGGCTTTTCAGACGCTCATCCATCGTCTGCCTATTCGCTTGCTCCATGAAGGAATAGGGCCCTGTGATATCGGGGTGCTTGTCGGCGAGGTAGCGCATGATATCGCCATCTGAGACAAACCCCTGCAGTCTCCCGTCCTCGCCTACGATCGGCATGCCGCTCACATGGCGGTCGATCAGTTGACGCATCGCCTCGCGAACCTTGGTATCGGGGGCGAGGGTGAAGACATCGGAGCTCATGATCTTGCCCAGCGTTGAAGTCTCTGCAGGCGCTGCTTCTGCAATTTCCTGCTGATTAAGCCTTCTTTTACGTGCAGCAAGGAAGTGGGGAAGGGCAACGGCAAACCCACATGCAGCGATGGCTGCACCTACGTACATGGCAGTTCGGAACCCTCGTGCCACGGCAAGCGTGCTCTCGATTCCCGCAGCTGCTCCGTTTACCTGTGCGGAGGCGAGAATACCCATGTATAGCGAGGGGCCGATACAGGCTGCTATCTGCAAAAACGTTGTGTTGAGGGCGACACCGAATGGATTGAGCTCTGGTGGGAGCGCGCGCAAACCCGATGTTTGCGATGGCGAGAAGATCATGCCGATGCCCAAGAACGTGATAAGCGCTGCGGTAAACATGACGGGAACTGAGAACATAGTGCTTACCAAAGCCGTGAGAAGGAAGCCGGTGAACACCACGCCGAAACCGAGGGGGATGAGGGGCACCTCGCCATAACGATCCATCATGCGGCCAGAGATCACTGTTGAACCGGCATTTGCCAAAATCGGCACGAGGATGATGAGACCGGCTGTGAAAGCCTCCATTTCCATGGCGCCCTGGAAATACTGGGGCAGCATGACGGAAAGTGAAAAGCTGCTCATCATTGCAACGGTCGTCATAATGAGTGTCGGCCAGAATTCTTTCATATGCAGGGGCGTAAGATCGATAAGAGGATGCTTGCAACGCGTCTGACGGACACCAAATGCCACTATGGAAGCGACAGCGATGACAAGGGCAGCGATAGCGAGAGGTAGGTTGAGGGTGAGCTCTGCTAGGCCCATCGTGAGCGAGGTGAGCAAGACTGCGGAGAGCACTACCGAGAGGATGTCGAGCGAGGTGTCCACTGTGGGAAGGTTACGCGTGAGCTTGATTCCAGCGACCATGATGCAAACGATGGCAATAATGGGGAACCAGAACACGCTGTGCCATCCGAGCCCTGTTACTATGCCGCCTGTGACAACCGGTGCGAAGGCAGGTCCAAACGTGACAGTGGCGCTGCCGATGCCCATGAAGGCACCCACGCGATTTCTCGGGGCAATTGTCAGAACCGTATTTATCATGAGAGGAATGAAAATGCCGCTGCCCAGCGCTTGAACAAGGCGGGCGATAAGCAGGGTGATGAAGTTCGATGCGGCGACACCCAGAATCGATCCGACCAGAGTGAACAGAGAGCCAGCCAGGAAAAGCGTGCGCAATTTCACCCGGCGGAAGAAGAAGGCCATGCAGCTTACCACGACTGTGGCGACAATCATGTAGCCGCTGACCAGCCACTGTACCGTTGCGGAATCTATAGCGTACTCGGTCGTGATGGGGACGAGCGCCATGTTGAGCAAGTTCTCGTTGAATCCTCCGAGAAACGCTGATGCATAGAGAACCGCAAGAAATCCGATGATCGGCTTCTCGTTTGTGTCGGCTGCCTTTGTTGCCATTCGTAGTCACCTTTCTTTGCCACACGGATAGACCGAGGGCCCAATACCCTATACGTAGACACGATGCGATTCATTTGGGATTTATTGAGAATGCATACGCGACAGTTAGACTTACGCATATGTCATGCCGCGTGCTGTGTCGAGCATACTAGCATAATGGAGAAGACGATATCGATGGCCTATCCCGCGAATGGACAACCTCTCCGCATGACAGTTACCTCGTAGTCAAATGGCATGTTGCAGCATTACGGTTCTCTCACACGACAATCACCTCGTAGCCAGCTGGCATGCCGGAGACCTTACTGGCGATATGCAAAAACCGGCGGAACCGCTCTCCTGCTCGCGTAGGTGCGTGTTCCGCCGGTTTCGGCGATTTTGCCTATGAAGTGCCTGGGTATTAGAGGTTCTTGGCGAACTCTCGAATTTCGGCGAGCTTAGCCTCGTCCTGGTTCTCCTCGCCGTGCAAGTAGAAGGTGCCAGCGTCTTCAATGCCCGTGTAGTTGCAATAGCCCTTGTAGGTTGCAAAGGGGCCATCAGCCGTGTTGGGGGATCCAGAGCTCACGAGAAGCGCAGCTTTCTTGGCAACGGGCTTGCCAATGCAGTACACACGCTGCATGGCGGCTGCAATCTGAGCCGTCATATCGAAGTAATAGACGGGTGTCGCGAAAACGAGCATGTCAGCAGTCTTATATGCGGGGAGAACCTTTTCAAAATCATCTTTCTGGATGCAAGTTCCCTCTCCCTTGCCGTGGCAATACTCGCAGGCTTTGCAACCGTTGATATCCATACGCCCAACATGCAAGACCTCAACCTCATGACCAGCTTCCTTAGCACCTTCTGCAAAAGCATCGATCATGGCGGCGGTGTTCTGCTTGCGAGGGCTCCCGTTTAGAATCGCGATTTTCATTCCATTCCCTTTCTGAGTCTCTTTAATCGGCGCTATGCGCCGTACGTGTATTATTACACGTTCGGGCAACTACCAGTTAGCCGCACGTCAACTTGATGAAGGTACTCTACTTGCACATCGAACGCGATTTCTGCCAGTCATTCAAGACCTTGGACTAATTTCCCTTTGAATGTGTACCCGATTTGAAAATGGTGAATAGCATTCACCTTCTGCCACGTTGCTGAACAGGTGTTTTGCGAGAAATTCCCTTTAATGTGCTCAGAAAAATCTGATGAGTTACCCATCGAACACAATTTTGCCCGCGAAGAAAAATATGGGCAAATAATGCGTTGAATGGGTAGATTCGAGGGGGTCCAGCCCATGCGAAGTGAAGAGGTGAAAATTCACTGCATCTCTTTTTGCAAATAAAGACCCGCCACGCGCTCCCGGCTTGCGGGCTGGCGTGACGGGTATAGAGCGACGGTGCTGGCAGGCGCAAGAGATTGCTTTGAAAGCAGCCGCTGATGCTGTGATGTGCTAGTGTTGGCAGGCGTCGGAAAGTGCCATGGGAGCTGCCTGACCTGCGATGAAGAGTTTGACAGCGTCGCCGACAAAGGGAGCAGTTCGTTCGGAGTAGACGCTAACACCGCCTTCGGAGAAGCGCATCAGCGGAGGACGGCCCATCCCAACGGTGAGGATGCCATCGACACCTAAGCCCAGCACGTAATCGATGACACCGCCGCAGCCCAACTGGTCATGGTCGACGTTTTTCACCGATTCGACTGCCTTGATGTTACCGGCATCGTCAATGTCAACGATTGTGAAGTAGGCGCAATGGCCAAAGTGGCCGCTACGCTGGCTTGCCAGGCCGTCTGCGGTGTCGGAGGGAACTGCGAGTTTCATGAGTTACTGCCTTTCCGACGAGTAACATTCTTGTAGAGACAGCCGCGGGAACCATCGTCTAGGCGGAACTTGCACGAATCGGGTTCATGGCAAGTCTTGACATTGTCCAACCGTTCGAGCCATTGGTTCATCGCTGCGATGACGTTCTCAAGCGCTTCACGGTTGAGTTCGTAATGCATGTGGTATCCGTGGCGGCTAACGTTTACAATTCCCACCCTTTTCAGCACTGCCATGTGCTGAGATACCGCAGCTTCGCTTATCCCCAACGTGAGT
>CADBRF010000128.1 GCA_902796975.1 uncultured Coriobacteriaceae bacterium | reverse complement strand
GTGGTTTCAGCGAGCGCGAGGCAGCCATTGACGTCTCCGATGCGATGCTCATCTGCCCCGAGTGCGGTCTGCCCACTCGCGTTGGCAAGCGTCGTGACGAGGATGGCAAGGGCCATCGCGTCTGCAAGAAGTGCGGCAAGGACATCGACTAGCCTGCCGTTTTGAGGCATGCTCGGGGAATTCAAGCCTCGAGCACGCTTTGCGCATGCGTAATGTGCTCGGGGAATTCAAAACTCCGAGCGCGCTTCGCACCCGATTTTGAATTTCGTTTCGCCGTTGCGGAACTCGCTGGCAATGCCCGCTCAAACAGTCCTCACAAGGGCGCTCAGCGAAATTCAAAATCTGCTCCGCTAAAGGCTCGGGGTTTGAATCCCCCGAGCACCTGCATGCGCTCTTATGTGTACGTCCCAGGCAATTCAAGCTGTCTGGTTTAAGACCCTCCCACACGGGAGGGGGCGAGGTTGGAACCCCGTCTTAATTCTGGTTAGAAGGAGTTTTGAAGATTATGGAACCACGTCTCAAGACCATGTACCGCAAGGAGATTGCTCCTAAGCTCGAGAAGGATCTCGAGATCACGAACGTCAACAAGATCCCTAAACTCGAGAAGATCGTCGTCAACATGGGTGTTGGCGAGGCCGCAGTCGACAGCAAGATGATCGACTCCGCCGTTGCAGACCTCCGCGCCATCACGGGCCAGCAGCCCATGATCTGCCGCGCAAGGAAGTCCATCGCAACCTTCCATCTCCGCAAGGGCATGCCCATCGGCGCCAAGGTCACGCTCCGTGGCGACCGTATGTACGAGTTCCTCGATCGTCTGATTGCTCTTGCAATCCCGCGCATCCGCGACTTCCGCGGCATGCCCACCACGAGCTTTGACGGCCATGGCAACTACTCCATGGGCGTTACCGAGCAGACCATCTTCCCCGAGATCGAGTTCGATAAGGTTGACCGCACCCGTGGTATGGACATCACGTTTGTGACCACCGCCGAGACCGACGAGGCTGGCAAGGCGCTGCTCGATGGCTTCGGATTCCCCTTCAAGGAGAAGTAAGAACGTCCTGAAACGTAAAGTCGCAGCGGACGTTTATAATGCGTTTGCTTTGACGGCGAAAGCATCGCCGTCAATATATGAAGGAGGCATTTGCTAGTGGCTAAGAAATCGATGATCGCCAAGGCCAAGCGTGAGCCCAAGTACAGCACCCGTGCTTACACGCGCTGCAACCGTTGCGGGCGTCCCCGCTCCGTGTATCGCAAGTTCGGGCTGTGCCGTGTTTGCCTGCGCGAAATGGCTCTCAAAGGCGAGCTCCCCGGTGTCCGCAAGGCAAGCTGGTAATCAGCAGGCTATAAGGAAGCCGGGCTGCACTGAGCAGGCGTCGTCGCTACGGGCGGCATGAACCGCTTAGTTGCAGTCATCAACGAACCATAGGAGGAAAGTACATGACTATGACCGATTCGATTGCAGATATGCTCACGCGCATCCGCAACGCGAATTCAGCAGGCAAGGAGACGGTGTCCATGCCGTCCTCCAAAAAGCTTGTGGAGATTGCCCGCGTCCTGAAGGAGGAGGGTTACATCGTCGACTACGTCATCACGCCGAAGTCTCCGCGTGATGAGCTCACGATCACCCTCAAGTATGGTGCCAAGAAGGAGAAGGTTATCCGCGGCATCAAGCGTATCTCCAAGCCTGGCCTGCGTATCTACGCTGGCAAGGACGAGCTCCCCCGTGTTCTGGGCGGTCTCGGTACGGCAATCATCTCTACTGACCGCGGTGTCATGACCGACCGCGACGCTCGCCTTGCGGGTGTCGGTGGCGAGGTCCTGGCATACGTCTGGTAAGAAACGGAAGGAGCAAAACAATGTCGCGTATTGGCAGAATGCCCGTTCCGGTTCCTGCCGGAGTCGAGGTCAAGATCGACGGTACGACCGTTACGGTCAAGGGTTCCAAGGGCGAGCTCACTCGCACCTTCGACCCGAGTCTTACTATTGAAATGAACGAGAGCAACGAAATCGTTGTCTCCCGCTCCGACGATGAGCGCGAGAGCCGCGCCCTGCATGGCCTGACCCGCAGCCTCATCAACAACATGGTCATCGGCGTCCACGAGGGCTACACCAAGACCCTGCAGCTCGTTGGCGTTGGCTACCGTGCAAGCGTCAAGGGCGAAAACCTCGAAATGACCCTTGGTTTCTCCCATCCCGTTATCGTCAAGCACATCGATGGCATCAAGTTCGAGTGCCCCGACAACACGACGATTAAGATTTCTGGCATCGACAAGCAGCTTGTCGGCCAGGTTGCGGCAGATGTCCGCGCCTTCCGCAAGCCTGAGCCTTACAAGGGCAAGGGCATTCGCTATGAGGGCGAGCATGTCCGTCGTAAAGAGGGCAAGGCAGCTAAGTAAACGGCTAGTCCGGCAGGTAAGCCGGGTTAATTTCGAGGAGTACATCAAAGCATGGAAAAGAACAAAGAAAAGAGGGCACGTCTCGAAAAGCGCCAGCGTCGTGTGCGTGGCAAGATTTCGGGTACTGCCGAGCGTCCGCGCATGCGCGTTACGCGCACCAATGCGCAAATTTATGTCCAGGTCATCGATGATGTGGCCCACACCACTCTGGTGAGCGCTTCTTCTCTCGACCCCGCTTTCAAGGAAACGGGCAAGAGGGGCAGCAATGTCGAGGGCGCAACCGAGGTCGGCAAGCTCGCTGGCCAGCGCTGCCTCGAGGCAGGCATCACCAGCGTCGTCTTCGATCGTGGTGGCCACCTGTATCATGGCCGCGTCCAGGCTCTTGCCGAGGGCGCACGCGAAGCCGGTCTTCAGTTCTAGAGAGAGGGGAGAAGGAACATGCCACAGAAGGCTAATAACCGTAATAACCGCAACAACAAGCGCGGCAATCGCTCCGAGGCCCCTGAGCTCGAAGAGCGCGTAGTTCTCATCAACCGCGTTTCCAAGGTCGTCAAGGGCGGTCGTCGTTTCGGCCTGTCCGCTCTCGTCGTCGTTGGCGACAAGAAGGGCAATGTCGGCGTTGGCATGGGCAAGTCCGCTGAGGTACCCATGGCTATCAGCAAGGCCACCGAGGACGCCAAGAAGAACATGTTCAAGGTTCCTCTGACCGAGGCTGGCACCATTCCGCATGAGGCAATCGGCGAGTTCGGCGCAGGCCGCGTCCTTCTCAAGCCGGCTACCCCCGGTACTGGTGTTATCGCTGGCGGTGCTGTCCGCCCGCTGCTCGAGCTTGCCGGTGTCAAGGACATCATGTGCAAGTCCCTTGGCTCTGACAACGGCGTGAACGTTGTCAAGGCCGCTGCTGAGGGCCTCAAGCTGCTCTCCAGCCCCGAAGAGGTTGCTGCACGCCGTGGTATCACGGTGGGCGCTATGTTCGGAAAGAAGGTTCAGTAATGGCTGAAGAGAAGAAGCTGCGCATCACGCAGATTAAAAGCCCCATCGGCTTCAAGTACGATCAGCGTCGCACGCTCGAGGCTCTTGGTCTTCGCAAGATGAACGCGACCACCATCAAGCCCGACAATCCTTCTGTCCGCGGCATGGTGTTCAAGGTCAAGCACCTCGTCAAGGTCGAAGAGCTCTAAATCTGGTTTTGAATTAGCTGCCCGTTCTCCGAATGTGAGGAGAGCGGGCAGTCTGGAAGTCCGCCGGCGGCGAGCTGCCGGCCATGCTGCAAGAG
The DNA here is from genome assembly GCA_902796975.1 of uncultured Coriobacteriaceae bacterium. Taxonomy (GTDB): domain Bacteria; phylum Actinomycetota; class Coriobacteriia; order Coriobacteriales; family QAMH01; genus CADBRF01. The sequence goes on along the minus strand of CADBRF010000128.1, from coordinate 206 downwards.
CATGTGCGTGTAAAGGAGAATTTTCACATGAACATCAACGATCTCAAACCGGCTGCAGGCTCCACCAAGAACCGCAAGCGCGTTGGCCGTGGCAATGGTTCTGGCCATGGCAAGACTGCCGGCCGTGGTATGAACGGCCAGAAGTCCCGTGCTGGTGGCGGCAAGCGCCCCGGCTTGGAGGGCGGCCAGACGCCTCTCTACATGCG
>CADBRF010000127.1 GCA_902796975.1 uncultured Coriobacteriaceae bacterium | reverse complement strand
TCTCATGCATGCGATGGCGCCCTTGCCAAAGGGAAGAGTAGCTCCTAAATAGCGCTCAGCAAGTTTGCCCATCATGGGCTCGTGGCCGACAGCGATAACCAGAACATCCTGTTCAGCTTGGGAAATGCATTCCTCGAGCTCGGACTCGAAAAGCGCAACGTCCTGCATGGCTAGGCACTCGTGGGCCTCGGCAGCGTCAGATTTCAGGCACTCAGCGAGCACATCGGCGGTCTGCACCGCGCGATTGAGCGGGCTCGTCCAAATGCGAACGGTTTTGACGCGGGGGAGTAGGTCAATAGCCTGCGGGAGCGTGGCTTTCAGTGCACGTTTTCCTGCCTGCGTAAGGGAGCGGTCTCCATCGGACGTGTTTCCATCAGCCTTTTCGGCTTTCCCGTGTCTGAGCAAAGCGAGATATGCCGTCATTGCTATTCTCCATTCATGCAAACGAGAGGGACAGGGCAATATTCCCTACGCATAGATGTCCAAGCACATGCAGCGACCATTGTAGCCTAAGCCTGTCATGTTTCCGTGAACTCGACAATGGAATAGACATAATGGGTTGTATAGTGATTCAAATATGCTCAAGCGGGAGTTTGTGACACGAAAAAAGATATGCGGTTTGCATGACGCTTCAAAGTTCAGAAACCGTGAGTTGGTGAAAAACGAACATGCTGGTGCAAGTGACGTGGGGGTGAGCGCATCTGGGTTTTTGGCACTCGAAGTGGGGGCACAAGCCTAGTACCACGAGCCTCCCGGAGAGCGTAAGAAACATTGCCATCCGGTCGCGGAATTAAGGTGAAACTTAACCGGAAACTCACGAGAAAACTCAAACCTGCTATTTTTTGAAAGTGCAAGTTTGTTTACAATTTGAATGTCCGGAACCCGCATTCGTTGCGGCGTCTGCGGGTCCATCCATATCTATCTTTGGAGGGGATCGTATGGCATCAGACATCGAAATCGCGCAGGCAACAGAGATGGAGAAGATTACCGAGGTCGCAAATGCCGCGGGAATCGACGACAAGTATCTCGAGCCCTATGGCCACTACATGGCTAAAGTCGATAACATTGCCCTGATGAAGGACTATGCCGACAAGCCCAATGGCAAGCTCATTCTTGTCACCGCCATCACTCCGACTCCCGCGGGAGAAGGCAAGACCACAACCTCGGTTGGCCTGGTCGACGGTCTCCGGAAGATTGGCAAGAAGGCCATGGTCGCCCTTCGCGAGCCTTCGCTCGGGCCGGTCTTCGGCATAAAGGGTGGTGCTGCTGGCGGCGGCTATGCCCAGGTCGTCCCCATGGAGAACATTAATCTCCACTTCACCGGTGATTTCCATGCAATCGGCGCGGCAAACAACCTCCTTGCCGCTATGCTCGACAACCACATTCAGCAGGGCAATGAGCTCAACATCAACCCCAAGTCCATCACCTGGAAGCGCGCGGTTGATATGAACGATCGCCAGCTCCGCCATATTATCGATGGTCTCGGCGGTCAGAAGCAGGGCGTACCGCGTGAGGACGCTTTCCAGATTACGGTCGCATCCGAGATTATGGCTATCTTCTGCCTGGCTACGGATCTGGACGACCTCAAGAAACGCCTCGCCCGCATCGTCGTTGGCTACACCTACGATGGCAAGCCCGTCACCGCTGCCGACCTCAAGGCAGTTGGCGCCATGGCAGCCCTCCTCAAAGACGCTATCAAGCCGAACTTGGTTCAGACGCTCGAGCATACACCCGCTCTTGTTCACGGTGGCCCGTTCGCGAACATCGCGCACGGCTGCAACTCTGTCATCGCCACAACCACGGCACTCAAGCTCGCCGATTATGTCGTGACGGAGGCTGGCTTCGGTGCTGACCTCGGCGCGGAGAAGTTCCTCGACCTCAAGTGTCGTTTCGCCAACATCGCCCCGAGTGCAGTGGTCGTCGTCGCCACGGTACGCGCGCTCAAGATGCACGGCGGTCTACCCAAGGACCAGCTGGGTTCCGAAGATCTCGAGGCTCTGGAGAAGGGTCTTCCCAACCTGCTCCAGCACGTCTCCAATATTCAGAACGTCTACAAGCTTCCCGTCGTGGTCGCCATCAACGCGTTCCCAACGGATACCGATGCCGAACTGCAGCTCGTCAAGGACAAGTGTGCTGAGCTCGGCGTTGATGCCGTCCTGGCAGAGCATTGGGCAAAGGGCGGCGAAGGCGCCATGGCGCTCGCCGAAGAGGTTGTCAAGGCCTGCGATCAGCCCAGCAAGCTCGAGTACGCCTACGAGATCGAAGGCACGACCATCGAGGAGAAGCTCGAGGCCATCGCCACGAAGATCTACCACGCCGATGGCGTCGATTTCGTCGAGAATGCCCCTGCCCAGCTCAAGCAGCTCAAGGAACTCGGCTTTGGCGACCTGCCCGTGTGCGTTGCCAAGACCCAGTACTCCTTCTCCGACAACCCCGCTCTGCTCGGCGCACCGAGGGGCTTCAGGATTTCGGTCCGCAATCTCAATGTTTCTGCTGGTGCTGGTTTTATCGTTGCGCTTACCGGCGACATTATGACCATGCCAGGTCTCAGCAAACATCCGTCTGCCGAGAAGATCGACGTCGATTCCGACGGCAAGATCACGGGTCTCTTCTAGGCCTTCGGAACTTTGAGCGAGCCTATGTAGCTACAACGGACGCGGCGCTCGGATACATTCGGGTGCCGCGTTCTCTCTTGCGTTTGCACGTGCATCAGCTTCGCCCTTGCGAGAGACGCCATTGTCACCAAGGCGTGTTTCTTCTTGTGCGGAGGAAGGATCTCTATGGCTGAACAAGATATAAGTGCACTTAAACCAGACGCCCTGAGTCCTGCCGCGACGGAAGCCAAGGCAGAGAGCCTGGGCGTCGGCAAGGCGGACATGCCTGCGGGCAAAGCGTTCTTGCTCGCTATTCTCGCCGGTATGTTCATTGCGATGGGCGGTATGTTTATGCTGCTCGTCAAATCCGATGGGTC
>CADBRF010000126.1 GCA_902796975.1 uncultured Coriobacteriaceae bacterium | reverse complement strand
TAGGAGCTTGGGCTAGTTCTGGAAGTGGAAGGTCGGCTTCTCGATGAGGTCATAGCTGGCAAGTTCGGTACCGTCGAGGTCCTCACGGTACATGTCAACGGCGTTTACGGCGCTGTTGTCATAGGTGGTGTAGTAGTAGATGCCCTTGTCCGCGTTGCAGCAGCTACTGTAGATGGTGATTTCGTACTTGCCATCGCCCAGGTCGCAGCATCCGCGCTGCTGGCACACGCTCTGGAGGATGTGGAAGAACTGGTTCACGCTCTGTTCTTCTGAGCCATCGCAGACGCTGTTATTGCGGGTGAAGGCGACCTTGACGAACCGCCCTGCGCTATCCAGCCCGCCGGGCAAGCCGCATGTCCCCATGCCACGGCTGTATTTCCCGAGCTCAATGCCGGGTATGAGCTTGCTCTCGCCCTGACCGGCGTTGATGTTCATGTAGTCTGCCAGCTTGAGAAGCTGCACGTCGAAGGTGGGGTTGTTGGTCATCACGCCCACCGGGTTGTCGTGTACGTGAATGCCATCCGCGAGAGGTTCAACCACGATCTGTTCGGTCCCGTCGTCGAGCATCCAGTGGAGCGGATTTGCCGGGAGCTGGTCGGAGAAATTGGTGTCGCAGACGTTCATATGGGCGAAGAGCTCGCGTGCTTCTGCCACCGTGGCGCACTGACCCAGTACCCAGGGGATAAGCTCGAATGAAGCGATGTCATCGATGCCATCCTCGTTCCTAACTGGCAGGTAAGCCGCATTACTTGGGAAGTTGAGACCCGCGATGGAGAGACCCCTCTCGTTGGTCGCATCGTAGTAGAGCGGATAGCCGCCCGCCACGAACGCCATGCCAATCATCGCGTAATGCTCGTCGAGCTCTCCGGCATGCCTGAATTTGAAAGGGAACTTTCGGGGCGCTACCGTGACCGTCTCCGTGTAGCTGAATTCCAGGTCCAGGTTCCGCCCGAAGTAATGATCCTTGGTCTTGTAGGCCACTGCCGTGCACATGACAAACCGCCTCCAACGTATGGAATTCCGAACTTCGAAACTTTTTAAGTATAGTCCTAACCCGCTTGCCTGGTTCAGTCCCAGCAGGGATGATGACAGGTCGTTACCACTGTCAAACGTGTTTTTCTCGTAAAGGCGGACGTCTTGCCGAGTGTCTATTCGAATACCGGTATAATTTCACGGATGAGTAAATTCCCAGCTGGACCACGCGTGTTTTATCCAGCCGGTTTCAAGACTTTGCTCGCGGCATGCAGATTTCAGAGCATGAGATGCGCCGCGCGGCTTCTGTATAAAGAGAAAGGATCGTAATGGCACGCTATTTCGGTACCGATGGCTTCCGCGGCAAGGCGGGCAAGGACCTCACTGCTAAGCACGCTTTCAAGATTGGCCGCATCCTGGGCTGGCTCGCCCTTCAGGGTGATGACGGCAACCACGTGCACCACCGTCCGCGTATTCTCATTGGCAAGGATACGCGCCGGAGTGGCTACATGCTCGAGTCTGCCCTTTCCGCCGGCATTACGGCGAGTGGGTGCGATGCCTATATGATGTACGTCACCACCACGCCCTCCGTTGCCTACATCACCCGCACGGAGGATTTCCGCTTTGGCGTCATGATCTCTGCAAGCCATAATCCCTACACAGATAACGGCATCAAGGTACTGTCTGCAGAGGGCGAGAAACTCGACGAGGAGACCATCGAGACTATTGAAGACGCGCTCGACCGCACATCCGATGAAATCCCTGCCGCCACGGGCGATGCCATTGGTATCACCTGCGATTACGGTGTCTGCCGTGAACGCTACGCGGGCTATCTCATCGGCTGCCCCGAGGTTCGCCGCTTCAACCGCCGCATCGCGCTCGACTGCGCAAACGGCGGCTCCTATATGCTGGCAAAGCAGGTGTTCGAAGCGTTGGGTGCAGAGACGCACGTTATCCACTATGCTCCCAACGGCCTAAACATCAATCGCGATTGCGGGTCCACTCACACCGAATCACTCCGGGAATACGTCAAGAACAACGGGCTCGAAGTCGGTTTCGCCTTCGATGGCGATGCAGACCGCTGCCTTGCTGTCGATGAAAACGGCAACGAAATCAACGGCGACCAGCTCATCTATCTCAATGCCATCTATCTGAAGGAGAAGGGCAAGCTCAAGGACAACAAGGTTGTGACCACCATCATGTCCAACTTTGGCCTCTACAAGGCGCTCGATCGTGCGGGCATCGGCTATGAGAAGACCGCGGTGGGAGACAAGTATGTCTGGGAGAACATGCGCGAGAACGGCTACGTCCTAGGTGGCGAGCAGTCCGGCCACATCATCTTCTCCGACTACGCACGTACGGGCGATGGTCTTCTCACCGCTCTCATGACCACCCAGGTCATGTTGGAGACGGGCAAGAAGCTTTCCGAACTTGTGGCAGATTGCCCCATGTATCCGCAGGTGCTGAAGAACGTCCGTGTTGACGACAAGCCCGGCACTATGGAAGACGAGCAGGTCAAGGCCGCTATCGATGAGGCTGGAAAGACGCTGGGAGACACCGGTCGCGTGCTAGTGCGCCCAAGT
>CADBRF010000125.1 GCA_902796975.1 uncultured Coriobacteriaceae bacterium | reverse complement strand
GGCGTTTACCGTCCTCTGAGATGCTTAGGAGCGCTTGCCACTCCCACTGCCCGTTGCTCTTTTGTCGCTTGCGGATAGATCCAGGTGATATACTTACTGCCATCAGTCAACCTTTCGTCTGAGTTGGTCAACCTTCGGTCAACCTAGATTGAAGTCTGATTGATGTTTCAGTTATATCACGTTGTTTCAAAGTAGCAAGTGACCTGCGAAATTGAAGAAATTGTGAAACGACATGGAATGACCGAAACAACAAGTCAGGGAACTCTTAATCCCAAGGTCCAGGGTTCGAACCCCTGCCGGTCCACCATCAAATTTTCAGCCGCCTCCGGGCGGCTTCTTTTTTGCCACCACGAACGCCGCTTTCGAACCATGGACCTCGCGTGGCGACCTCGGGGGAGAAGCGGCAGGCCGTAGTTCGAACCCCTGCCGGTCCACTATCGAATTCCTCACCTACCTATCCAAGTGCGTTTTTGTTCAGAAACCAAACAAAAAACAGGGTGCAGTTCAGAATGATGATGAACTGCACCCCGTTATCTATAGCAATGGTATATCAGAGCTGTTGCTTATTCAGCTGGTTCGACCTGACCCTTCTTGGCCTCATGCTTCCACATGGCACGCTGGAAGAGGAAGAGGACAACGATGATGCCAATACCAATGAGATCGGTAATCGTCTCGGGAACCATCAGCATGAGACCGCCGGCGATGAAGGCGATGCGCAATACCCAGGGGATATGCTTGTAGAGATTGCCATTCAGACCAGCTGCAACACCAAACAGGCCGATGATCGCCGTGATGACGGGGATGATGACCGAATACCAAGCGGTAGCACCCTCGAGCAGCATAATCGGATTGAAGGCGAAGATGTAGGGGACAACAAAGGCAGCGATAGCAATCTTGGACGCGTTGAGGGCGGTCTTCATCGGGTTAGCCTTCGCAATTGCACTGCCAGCGTAGGCGGCAAGGGCAACGGGCGGCGTGATGTCGGCGACGATACCAAAGTAGAAGACGAAGAAGTGCGCACATACCGCCGGAATGCCAAGCTGAATGAGGATTGGTGCCGTGGTGGATGCCATGATGCAGTAGTTTGCCGTGGTGGGAACGCCCATGCCGAGCACGATGCAGGTGAGCATCGTGAGCACGAGACCGATCATCGTTGCATCGCCAGCGAAGTTGACGATGGCATTGATGAGGGTACCGGCAAGACCGGTTACGGTGATGCAACCGGCAATGAGGCCAGCCATGGCGCATGCAACAGCGACGGAGACACAATTCTTGGCACCAGCGATGAGCGCATCATAGGCAGTGGCAAGAGCGACCTTGAGAGATGCGACAAACACCTGGCCAGCGGTCTGCCCCTCTTCGCGTTCCTTCAGATCGGTGAGGAAGAAGTTGATGAAACCGATGACGAATGCGCCGAGAATGGAGATAGCTGCAGACCAGGCCATCGTGCGTGTGCCAGAGGCGACAAGCCAGACGAGGAGCACGAGCGGAATAATAAGGTAGCAGTTCTTCCCCAGATAGCTCCACTTGGGAAGCTCAGCACGAGGAATGCCCTTGAGCTGGAGCTTCTTGGCTTCAAGGTGAACTGCCAGGAAGATGCCCGTGAAGTAGAGCAGGGCGGGGATGACGGCCTTTGCGGCGACCTCAATATAGGGGATGCCCATGTACTCAGCCATGAGGAAGGCAGCGGCGCCCATAATCGGGGGCATGATCTGGCCACCTGTTGAAGAGGCGGCTTCGACAGCACCAGCGAACTCCGGCTTATAACCTGTCTTCTTCATCATTGGGATGGTGACCGAACCAGTGGTAACCGTGTTGCCAACGGACGAACCGCTCACCATACCACACAGAGCACTCGAAATGACTGCGACCTTCGCGGCACCGCCACTCGACCAGCCGGCGAGACGGTTTGCAAACGAAATAAAGAAGCCCGCGATACCGGTGCGCTCCAAGAAAGCGCCGAAGATGATGAAGAGCACGATGTAGGTATAGCACACGTTAATTGGCGTGCCGATAATGCCGTTGGTCGTGTAGAACATGCGGTATATAACGGTTCGGAGTGCAATGTAGGTGTCCATGCCGCGAGACGCAATAAAGAAGTAGAAGGCGTAGATGAGCAAACCACCTACGACGAAGAGGATGGGCAAGCCAACGCACCGTCTGCAGAGCTCAGCTACGACCAGAATGGCAATGATGCCGATCCAAACCTGTTCTACAGTAATGCGTGTCCCCAGCTTAATGATGGGAAGCGCATTGAACGCAAAGTAGAAGAAGCATGCAACGCCCACGACCATCAGCACGATGTCATACCAGGGGATATAGTTGGTACGCACCTTCTTCTTGTTGGCGGGGTAAACGAGATAGCCAATGGCAGTGATAAAGCCGAGGAAGAGCGTGAGCCGTACCTCGGGGAGCGCTGTGGAAAACAGCGTCATGCCAATGCAGTAGACAGAGAAGACGGCCATGATCAACCTGACGATGATCTTGGGCTTCCCTTCCCAGATTCGAGTGTTGGATTCTCGGTCGAACTTGCGGAGAATCTCCTCGGAATCCACCTGATCGGCGTCTTTATCCATGATGATATCGGCGCCATCTTCAGTGGCAATGCCTGTCTCGATTTCCTCGCCGACAAGAGCTGAATCTTCTAGCGTTTGAACGCTTTCGTTGCCAGTGTCTTCCAGTGCCGACGAATCTGCGTCAAGACCGAGCACTGTCTCGCGCGCATCAACATCCTGCTCGGCAGTAGGCACGACACCGGTCCTGTTTCTCCGGATTCGTTTGTCCATAAACGTTAGCTCCTCAACAAATAGGTCGAAGCCATGACTCGAAGCTGTACAGCTTGCGTGTCATGGCTTCGATAATACTCAGCATCGGTCAGCACTGCGTGCGTCCAGATGTAAAATCCAAGCAGTCGAAAAAGATGGGCTCGAGCTTACTTGGTTGAAACGGTGAAGCCCTTCTCCTTGAAGTACTTAGCCGCACCAGGATGGTAGGGAACACTCGTGATGGAAGCGCCCTTCTCGACGCTCACCTCGCCATACTTGGCATGATTCTCGACCAGGTCGGGTGCGTTGTCGAAGATATCCTGGCAGAGCTTGTAAACGTCGTCTTCGGAGACGGAATCGTTCACGAGAACAACTGCGTCAACGCCAACGGTCTTGACGTCAGCTTCCTGACCATCGTAGGTGCCGGCCTTGATGGTTGCCTTGGAGTAATAGTCACTGCTGGAGAGCAGCTTCTGGATATGCTCGTCATCGAGGCCAACCAGATAGGCGGTCTTCGTGGTGGAAAGATCCGTGATAGCAGTGGTGGGAGCACCGGCGACGATGAAGGCGGCGTCGATCTTGCCATCCTTCAGAGAATCAGCGGAATCAGCGAAGCTCTGGTACGTCGGGGAGATGTCGCTCTCGCTCAGGCCGTAGGCGCCGAGGATGTCAATAGCGTTGAAGTAGACACCGGAGCCAGCTGCGCCGATGGAGACGTTCTTGCCCTTGAGGTCGGCAACGGTCTTGATATCAGGATCACAGGTGACAATCTGGACCTGCTCCTGATAGAGCGCGCCGAGAACGGAGAAGCAGTCGACCTTGCCCGTGTCCTCGAAGAGGTTAGTGCCGTTATAGGCGTAAGCCATAACGTCAGACTGGCAGAAAGCGAGCTCGGCGGTACCATCCTCGAGCTCCTGGATATTTGCCTGAGAGCCACCGCTAGATGCTGCGGTAACAGAAACGCCAACATTGTTGGTTGCATGCTGGGCGATGACAGAACCAAACGCATAGTAGGTGCCCGACTCGCCGCCAGTAACGAAGCGGAGAGAACCCGCTCCACCTGCAGCTGCGGACGCGCTCGCGCTCGTGGAACCGGACGTGCTCGCGCTACCAGATGCGCTGCTAGAACCGCCGGATGCGCAGCCGGCGAGTGCGAGCGTCAGAGACGCAGCGACGGCAACAGCGGTTGCCAGAAATTTCTTTCTGCTCATCTTCAAAACAATCACTCCTTCTCCCAATTGAACTTGCTCCCTTGAAACATGAGCACGAGTATAATGGAACTATGTTACGGTTAGTTTAAGTTACCGCCAACGCATTACTCTTTTTCGGTATACGTTAATTTTGCATAATTATGCGGTAATACTTAAATATTTGTATATTACCAAATATATATGCGCTGCATATCTGAACTTTGTTATGCAGGCGGAATGCAGCCGATGCCCTATCAGGCTCAGGCCATCCCCAAAGCGGTGGCTCAGGTAGGCAGACGATTCTGCGCGCCGTGCTCGAGGCTCAGGCCTTTGTACCATTATAGATGATAACCGGCGTGCCCAGATTGATTATATCGTAGAGCTCTTCCGCCTTCTCATAGGGCATGTTGATGCAGCCGTGAGAGCCACCGTTCTTGTAGATGTCGCCGCCGAACTTAGAGCGCCAGGATGCATCGTGGAACCCTGTTCCCGACCACGTAATGCGCATCCAATACCTCACATCCGATTCCCACTCAGGCTCGCCGTCTTCATCTTCAGGGCCTTTAAGAACCGTAGGTGAAAGTTTCTCGAAGACGGAGTACGCCCCTGTGCATGTCTCCCGTTTTTCCACAGGCAAGCCAGTTACCACATCGGACTCGAAGACCTGCTCGCCGTCGACGTAGTACCACATATGTTGGTCTTCGATGCTCACTTCGACATAGGTCGTGCCCCAGTCACCCGCGTCGCTCCTGTTGCCTGTATACCCAAATATCGGCTCGCGAGTAACATCCTCCCCCGCCTCGAGGTCGGAAAGAATTTGCGACACTTCCTTATCCTGGTTAATTTTCCAACCATAGGTGCCGTTCGTGACCTGAATTGTCTGTCCATCGTGGGTAGTGAAGGAGCGCGGCGTTCCAATCGTGTCATGTTCCTTGGCAAGTTCGGCGACGAAGTCCTTGATAGCCGCCTTGTCGAGAGATGCCGTGCCATCGGCTGCAACCTTGACCCAATTCATCTCCTCTTCACGGCTTACGGGAACAATCTCGTCGGAGAAGACATAGGTAATACCCGCTTTTATGTACTTATTGCACCCTTCGGCCTTTGCCTGAAGGGCAGCGTTGTCCTCGCTCACACTCGGTTTGAGATAACAACCTGCCTCATCGAGATTAATAGCGCTCTGCAGTTTGCGCACCGCTTCTGCGATTTTGGTATAAACGGCATCCGTGTCTATGACGCTGCCATATGATTCCGCCACAACCACATACTCATCTTTTTCCTTGTCGAAGACGATTTGGGCATCCGCAGGAGGAATCTGCGCCGAGGGGTCCATGAAGGGCATAGCCGTAACCAGGTCCTGAAGCGCGGAAGCATCGAACATCACCGCCGATCCAATCTCCACTGGTTCCTGCTGTCCTATGAGACGCTGTGGCCACAGCCAGCTGTTTTGATCCTCCAGCGCGCTCTGGATACGGTCTCCTGGCCTGTAATCGAGATTGATATCCGAGCCGGAAAGTGTCTGCTTGTCTCCATCTTTAAGCACGATTTCAAGGGCATAGGAATCAACATGGTCCTGAATTGCTTGTTCCGCCTCATCTGCGGTCTTCATAGAGACATTAACGCCATCGATAGTGGTGTTGAAACCGAAGTGCCCAGTGAAGAAGACACCAAGCGCCACGTATACCGCGGCAAGCAGAATAAGGGTGAGTGTCAGTGCGATTATTCCGCGCTTATGTGGTTTGTCGGGCGCGCTCTCTTCCTGCGTCACTTCGTCCATATTTCCCTCGCTGTGTTTATTGCTACGTTTCTGGGAGCACTAGCCTATCACTCTTGTCAACTCGTGCCGCTTTCAATTTGGCACCATCCATGCATGAAGCACTCCCCCTGCTGCCACGTGGCAAAGGTTCAGGCGCACTGCAATGCTTGCTACACTATATGTATGTGGTTTGCATCAGCAGAAGACAGCCCCGCCCACACATGGGGCGTGGCAAAGAAGACCAAGAGGAACTGGGTAGGAGCCCGCCGCACCAGGATGACGGGCTCCCATAGCGCAGAGTACCCATTGCTCTCGTGACAAAGGTGGCATGCTTGTTACAGAGCTTATTAATAGTGAATTATCTGCAAACTCTTTATTTTCGAGTGTCAACTATCCCAGTGACGGGTACGATTCAATGAACAGCACCAGGAAAGGACGCAAAGTGACGAACATACTACTTGCCGAGGACGATCAGACCATCCGGCTTACCGTTGAATTCGCACTCACCAAAGCAGGGTATGCGGTTACCACCGCCTCCGACGGGGCAACTGCCCTCGAGACAGCGCGCACGACAAACCCCGATCTCATCTTGCTCGACATCATGCTTCCCAAGCTTTCAGGGCTTGATATTGCCAAACGCCTGAGAAGCGAGGATTTTGAAGCGCCCATCATCATGCTCACGGCACTGGATCGCGAGCAGGATAAGATCAACGGGCTCGATGCGGGCGCGGATGATTACATGACCAAACCCTTCTCCACCAACGAGCTTCTCGCCCGCATCCGCGCGAACCTTCGACGCACGGAGGGCATGCACGAGAAGGCACCGAGAAAGATTGTCGCTGGAGAGCTGACCATCGACCTTGATGCTGCCCGCATGAAAGTCGGCGATGAAGACGTCACGCTCCGTTCCAAGGAATACGCGCTCCTCGTCGCCCTTGCTTCGCGGCCTGGCGCCTTGGCAACCCGTCCCTACCTTGCACGCGAAGTATGGGGGGAAGAGTTCATCTCTACCTCCCGCACCATAGACACGCATGTACGCCGCATTCGCAAGGCAATCGAGCGCGATGGCTGGACCTACATCCAGACCGCCCATGGCATGGGTTACCGCTTCGAAGCGAGGCACAATGGAGAGCTCGTATGAGCATTCGAGTGGGCAAGCCCCATAGCAATAATTGGAGGGGCTGGATTATCGGAGGGTATGTAGCAGTTGTAGCCCTGCTTGCCATTCTGTGGGGATTTTCGCTCTTCTCCCCCATCGATACTGCCGAAATCAACCAGCAGTACGAAAATATGCATTCGACTGCCTACGCGAGCGCCTATGCCCTTGAAAACAGTTCCAAGAGTGCATCAGAAACCGTTTCCGAGCTCGCGGCATCGTCAAATAACCTTCGGATGACCGTCATCTCCAATAACGGCATCGTCATCGCCGACAGTGTGGAAAATCCCGCGAGCATGGGAAACCACGTGGACCGACCAGAGGTAGCAGCAGCCCTTTCGGGCGTTGAGGGCAGAGACCAGCGCATGTCGGAAACCGACAATGTCGAATATCTCTACTTAGCCGTTCCCGCAAAATTCCAAGGGACGCCCGTGGTGCTCCGCGTCGCTACGCCGGTCTCAGAGGTGAACACCCTAGCCCAGCAGTTCCGCAACACCGGCCTTCTTCTGCTCCTTGCAAGCGTGGCATTGGCTCTGCTCATCGCCTGGTTTACCTTCTCGCGTTCCTCAAGGCCAATGAGCAGGCTCGAAACTATGCGAACGGACTTCGTCGCCAACGCGAGCCACGAGCTCAAGACGCCCGTCGCGGGCATCAAGCTCCTCTCCGAATCTATCAGCAACGCCTATAAAGACGGTGATCTGGAGATGATCCCGCTTTTTGCAGAGCGACTCGACAAGGAAACCACCCGCATGCAGAATCTTCTGGCAAACCTCCTCGATCTCTCCAGGCTCGAGGGGTCTGCCAGCAACAACGCGGTACGAGAGTCTACTGATATGTACAGCGCCGTGACCACTGCGTTCGAGAGTCAACGCGCCCGTGCAGAACGCAGAGGGTTGAAGTTCACCTTCAATGACAATATCCAAGAGGGAGACCCGTGCCGCGTCAAGCTGAGTGCGAGCGATGCCACGCTCCTCGCAAGCAACCTCATTGAGAACGCCATCAGCTACACCGAAAAGGGCGGCGTCACCGTAACGCTCGATGGGGACGACAAGAATCTCACGCTCTCTGTTGCGGACACGGGCATCGGTATTCCCATCGAAGACCAGAACCGCATCTTCGAGCGCTTCTACCGCGTTGACAAGGCACGCAGCCGAGAAGAGGGTGGAACGGGCTTGGGGCTCTCACTCGTTCGGCATGCAGTCGAGCGCGGAAAGGGCACCATCTCACTCGACAGCAAGCTGGGGGAAGGCTCGACCTTTACCGTCACGCTCCCTCGATCAAAGTAGGGTAAAGCGCTGAGGGGCAAAACATTATCCCTTCCCGGCAATCATATGCAGGGCATCAAAAATGCGCCGCCCCGAATAGGACGGCGCATTTGTTGCAATCCAGCTAAAACAACCAGTTTATTTGGCGATAAGGGCCTCGACCTGGGATTTGGGAACGGCGCCGATGGACTTGCCCGCCAGCTCGCCACCCTTGAAGAAATAGAGGGCGGGAATGGCGGTGATGCCATATTTCATGGCAAGACCAGGCTGCTCATCAGTATTGACCTTGCAGACCTTGATCTCGGGATGTTCCTCGGAAACCATATCGACCGTGGGAGCGAGCATGTTGCAGGGGCCACACCAGACCGCCCAGAAATCGACGAGAACAGGTTTATCGCTCTTGAGCACTTCTTCTTCGAAGGTTTGCTCAGTGACTTCGATTGCTGCCATGTTGAATCGCTTTCTCTTCAGTAGGGCCACGAGGTGGCCCGCTTGCTTACGCCCACAGTGTAGCATTTCAAATTGAACGGGATGATGACACTCGCGCATCGCCTCTGCAACAGCCCGAGCATGATATGTCGTCATCGCACTTGAGCCTGCTCACACACTCTATGCTTCGACACCGTCTCCCATAGCAATAGCTTCCTTCTTGCCGCCTTCCATCGAAGCGGACGCATCGTGAAGCCAGCCGTGCCAGGGTGATTGACCCTGAGGAAAGGCGAGCTCGTCGAGCATGACGCCGTCGACATAGGCATCGATGACGTCATCGAGGCCAGCCCAGAAATCCACAGTCGAACAGATCGCCTCGCGTGGACACGTGCCCCCATCGAGCTCGGTGCAGGCAACAGCGGAAGTGGACTTCTCCACGGATCTCAGGATATCGCCAGCGCTGATCTGCGACGCAGGCCTGGCGAGCCTATAGCCGCCACCCTTGCCACGCACACTTGTGAGCAGGCCTTTCTTTGCGAGGGCATGAGCGAGCTGCTCGAGGTATTTGACCGAAATTCCCGCCATTTCGCCAACGGAACGAACCGCTACCGGGCCAATGGCATCGGCACGTGCCACATATATCATGAACTGCAGCGCATAGCGCCCCTTTGTCGATATGAGCATGAAACCACCCCTTCGCGCTATATCTGGGCACATACTACCCCACGGCACTGAAAATGCCAGCAATCTACTAGTATTTGAAACCATCTTGAAAAACATGCTATTGGCAAGCCCGTGAGTTTTCGGCTGATGATGGGGGCTCTCATCTCGTATTCATAACCTCAGAGGTCCCAACATTTGGAAAACAACAAAAAATTGCATATTGCCCACTTGATGAGTAGGCATTAATATCTGGTCATCACCGACAACTGGAGGGGCAATGCAGGTATCCACCAAGGGGCGCTATGCCCTTCGCTTTCTACTCGATCTCGCAGAACACCGTGATGAGGGCGAGATTCCTCTACGCGGCATTGCAGAACGCCAGGGCATTTCAAAGAAGTACCTCGAGCGAATCGCCGCGCTCATTGTTCCAACAGGCATGGTTCACGCCTCCCGTGGCAAGCAGGGCGGCTACCGCCTCGCCCGAGATCCCTCCCGCATCACCGTTGCGGACGTACTCCGCGTAACCGAAGGTTCTATTGCCCCGGTGAGCTGCCTTGGCGGGGAAATACCTGGTTGCGAACGACGAAACATTTGCCCCACACTCAAGATGTGGCAGGGGCTCGATCAGGTTATTGACGACTACCTCTCGGGTATAACGCTGCAGGATTTGCTCGATCAGTATCAGCCCATCATCGAGTACTACATCTGAGGCGCGTGCCGTTATCGGGTTTCCCGATAGCAGGCGTTCGTAACTATGCGTGACATTCCAAAGAATCCCGAACCCATACCGTCTTGACATCCATAAGGGGCAAGCATAGTATGCCCACAGTTATTCATAGCTCGCAGGTAGGTTTTGAATTATCTTGTCATGACGAAAGGAGCAGCAATGACCATTCATCAGAGCATTGACGAGCTCGTTGGCAACACCCCGCTGCTCGATGTGACGCCCGCTTTCCAGACCGCCGGTAACATCATCGGCAAGGTCGAATTCGTCAATCCCGCCGGCTCCGTCAAAGACCGCATCGCAGTCGCCATGCTTGACGATGCCGAAGCGCAGGGTCTTATCAAACCCGGCGCAACCATCATCGAGCCCACAAGCGGCAACACTGGCATTGCCCTCGCCGCCTTCGCCGCCGCGCGTGGCTACAAGATGATTCTCGTTATGCCCGAAACCATGTCCGTCGAGCGTCGTAAGCTTGCAGCTGCCTATGGGGCCCAGCTTGAACTGACCCCCGGAGCAAAGGGCATGCAGGGCACGCTCGACAGAGCTGCAGAGCTTGCTGAGGAGATTCCCAATTCCTTCATCCCCTCTCAATTCACCAATCCGGCAAACCCCGCGGCGCATGAGAAGACCACGGGGCCAGAGATCTGGCGCGACACAGAGGGCAAGGTTGACGCCTTTGTCGCTGGCGTAGGCACAGGCGGCACCCTATCGGGAACGGGCAAGTATCTCAAGGCGAAGAACCCCGATATTCGTATTGTTGCTGTTGAGCCTGCGACTTCCCCCTTGCTTTCCAAGGGCTTCGCTGGATCCCACAAGATTCAGGGGATTGGCGCAAACTTCGTGCCGGAGACGCTCGACCAGGGCATCTACGACGAAATTATCGCCGTGGAAAACGATGATGCCTTCGAATATGCGAAGAAAGTCGCCAAGCTCGGCCTCCTCGTCGGCATTTCCGCAGGTGCAGCACTCAAGGCTGCAGCGGATCTTGCCGCCCGCCCCGAGTTTGCCGGCAAGAACATTGTCGCCATCCTTCCCGATGGTGGCGAGCGCTATCTATCCACCCCGCTCTTCCCTCAGGATGTCTGAGAACAACAAGGCAACACAAGTAGAAACGCGAGTAGAGACATGTACATGACAATGCGAATGGGAATGCGGCGAATGCCCTGCTCCGCCATCGGGTAGCACGTTCCGATGGCGAGGCCCGGGCATACAGATAAGTCCCGGGCTCCGTTCCGCATTACCGTCTGGAGCCCGCTTAGAAAACGGGCTCTATTTTTTCAGACTTTCACTAAGTAAAGAAAACCAAGAAAGGAAACCACTATGCCAGAGTTCAAGAACAAGGGATACGGATTCGACACGCTCGCCCTTCACGTCGGGCAGGAAAACCCCGCTGCAGATGATTCCCGCGCAGTGCCGATTTACGCCACGACCTCCTATGTCTTCCACAATTCTCAGCACGGCCAGGATCGATTCGGCCTCGCTGATGCAGGCAACATCTACGGGCGTCTGACCAACACCACCCAGGGTG
>CADBRF010000124.1 GCA_902796975.1 uncultured Coriobacteriaceae bacterium | reverse complement strand
GTAATTTCAACTTGTCGGTCCCCATACAACCAAACACACTCATGAAGGGCATCCGCAAGGGCACGCTGAACACGGGAATGATGCCTAGTATAGACTGTGTAGATATCAGAACCGTCTTCTCCGCTCACAAGGTCGATTTTGATAGTTTTTGAACCGATATCTATTCCCAAATAGTCCATGGATTTCAATCTCATCCGATTCGATAAGCTTCTGGCAGGGTCTCAGCAATTATTCAAGAATGAACATATTGTATATATAGCATGCAACCGGTAGGCAACGCGTTGCAAGCACAACATATACAAGTAGTGCCCCTCATTCCCCTCAACCGCGCAGGGAACACCTAGAACGAAATTGACGGTTCAAGGCAAATACCCCTTAACTGGGCATATATAATGTGTGTCACATCGTTGTAACGTTCTTGTAACATATAGGTCACCGCCATTCACGTTTGCCTTGAAGGAGCACCATGGATTTAACCTTCGCAGCGTTTCTGGGGCAGCTCTCTGCCTATCCTTCGCTCGGTGTCATTCTCTTCCTCGTCATAGGCGTCACCATCGTTTCGGGTGCAACGGATGCACCCAATGCCATCGCATCTGCCGTCTCCACCCGGTGCCTCAAACCTGGAACCGCCCTCCTCGTTGCGGCAATCTTCAACTTTGTTGGACTCGTGGGCATGACCTACATCTCCACGGCAGTTGCCCACACCATGTTCTCCATGGTCGATTTTACAGGTGATACGCACACGGCCCTTCTCGCCCTCGTTGCGGCGATGATAGGGTCAATTTTTTGGGGCGTCTTCTGTTGGTTTTTCGGCATTCCTGCCTCCAAATCTCACTCTCTTATCGCTGGCGTTACAGGCGGCGCCATTGCATTGAACGGTTGGGCAGGTGTTGTCCCCTCAGAATGGGCTAAGGTCATTTATGGTATGGTCTTCTCGCTTGTTGCCGGCTTTGTTCTGGGCACGCTCTGCGTCAAGCTCATCGAATTCCTCTTCAGAAAAGTCAAGCGTCAGAGTACCAACACCATCATGACCG
Organism: uncultured Coriobacteriaceae bacterium; assembly: GCA_902796975.1. Lineage (GTDB taxonomy): Bacteria > Actinomycetota > Coriobacteriia > Coriobacteriales > QAMH01 > CADBRF01. The sequence continues at coordinate 1,705 of CADBRF010000124.1, read as the reverse complement.
TTATCCAAGACATCCTCGCTGCCGCGCTCTCCTTTCTCCATGGTGCTCAGGACGGCCAGAAATTCATGTCCGTTGGCATGCTCGGAATCGCTCTCTCCTTTGGCTACGAGACCTCCGACGCTGGCTTTCCACTCTGGCTCATGATCATCTGCTCGCTCGCTATCTCGCTGGGCACCTTCCTCGGCGGCAAGCGCATCATCAAATCCGTTGCCATGGACATGGTCAAGCTTGAAAAATACCAGGGTGTGGCGGCATCGCTTTCCACTTCCATTACTCTGCTCATCGCAAGCCTCACCGGCATGCCTGTTTCAACCTCGCACGCGAGTACAGCGGCAATTATGGGTGTCGGCGCCTCTCGCAATCCCCGCAAGGTCAAGTGGACCATCGCAGGGCGCATGGTGGGCGCATGGATTCTCACCTTCCCCTGCTGCGGCATCATTGGCTACGCGCTTGCCAAGCTCTTCATGATCATATTCTGAGACACGAATTTCCCACAGCAGCTCATCAGCGCAATAAATCAAGAGGGAGCGAGAGATTATCTCCCGCTCCCTCTTGATTTATCACCTAGAGCGATTCCTACGCGTTCTTGAGGAAGGCCTCGTAGCCCTTCTTCGCCTCATAGATATCCGCCTTGCTCGTAGCTTCCCAAGGCGCATGCATGCTGAGAACGGCAACGCCGGAATCGATGACATCCATGCCGTATTTGGCAGGCAGGTAGGCGATAGTGCCGCCGCCGCCTGCATCGACCTTGCCAAGTTCCGCCGTCTGGAAGGCGACACCTGCGTCGTCCATGATGCGGCGCACGTCGGCAACATACTCGGCACGGGCGTCGTTCGAGCCGCTCTTGCCGCGGGAACCCGTATACTTGTTGATGACAAGGCCGCGACCCAGGTAGGCGCAGTTGTTCTTGTCGAAGACGCTGGCGTAAGTTGGGTCAAAACCCGCTGAGACATCAGACGAAAGCATCTTGGACGCCGCGAGCGCATGACGGCGTTCGACGTCGCTCCCCTGGCCAGAGAGGGCCATGAGGTCGGCAACCGTGTTCTCGAAAAAGAGAGACGCCATGCCCGTAGCGCCAACGGAGCCAATCTCCTCCTTATCGACCAGAACTGTAAGCGCCGTCTTTTCGGGAATCTCATCGAGCGCAAGCTGCGCCACGAGGCTCGTATACGCGCAAACCTTGTCGTCTTGGCCATAGGCGAGTACCATGCTGCGGTCAAAGCCCAGGTCGCGGGCGCGACCAGCGGGGACGACTTCGAGCTCTGCCGAGAGGAAATCCTCCTCTTCAATATCGTATTTCTCAGCGAGCGCCTTGAGCGCGTAGGCCTTGACAGGCTCCTTTCCGGCGAGCTTTTCCCATGCGGGAGCATCTTCTGGTGCTTCTTCCGCATCTGCCTCGTCAATAACGAGCGGCTTACCGCCGAAGAGGACGTCGAGAGCCTCGCCCTCCACTACTTCGTTGCCCTTCTTTGCCATCTGCTTATTTGCCAGATGGATGAGAAGGTCGGTCACGCAGAACACGGGATCATTCGGATTCTCGCCCAGGGCAACAGGCACAACAGTGCCGTCTTTCTTGGCGATAACGCCATGGATAGCCAGCGGCAGAGCGGTCCACTGGTATTTCTTGATGCCGCCGTAATAGTGGGTATCGAGTAGGGCGAAATCATTTGCCTCATAGAGCGGGTTCTGCTTGATGTCCAGACGC
>CADBRF010000123.1 GCA_902796975.1 uncultured Coriobacteriaceae bacterium | reverse complement strand
TCGTCGCAACGGGTCATTTGTGCGTTTTGTGAAGCATGGCTTTTCTCGTTGGAGGATGCATGTACGTTCTAGTCGTCAATGCTGGCAGCTCTTCGCTCAAGTATCAGGTTATCGACTCTCAAACCGAGGACGTTCTGTGCAAAGGCCTGTGCGAGAGGGTCGGCTATTCCGATGCCTTCCATAAACACTCTTCGGCTAGCTTTTCAGAGACCGCCGAGATTCCTATGGAAAACCATCTCGATGCCATGCGCGTGGTGCTTAAGGCTATCCTCGATGACGAGGGCTCTGGCATCTCCAACCTTGAAGAAATTGGTGCGGTGGGGCATCGTATCGTCCACGGCGGGGAATATTTTGACAAGTCCGCCATCATCGACGAAGACGTTATCCACAAGATTGAGCTCTGTTCAGAGCTTGCGCCGCTGCACAACCCGCCCGCAGTCGACTGCATCCGTGCCTGTATGAGCCTCATGCCCAATGTGGTGCATGTCGCCTGCTTCGACACGTCCTTCCATCAGACAATGCCTCCACGCGCCTATATGTACGCGCTGCCCTACGAGTTCTACGAGCGTTTCCACATCCGGAAATATGGCGCCCATGGCACCTCACATCGCTACATCGCCCGGCGCACTGCAGAACTTCTGGGAAAACCGCTTGACACTCTCAAGCTCATCACCTGCCATCTGGGCAACGGTGTCTCGCTCACGGCTGTTGACCATGGCATTTCCATGGACACCTCCATGGGCTTTACGCCCCTTGGCGGCGTCATGATGGGCACGCGCTGTGGAGACATCGACCCGGCAATCGTTACCTACCTCATGGAGCAGGAGGGCTACACCCCTCACGAGATTAACGAGATTATGAACCGGGAATCCGGCCTGCTGGGCATCAGTGGCCTTTCTAACGACCTGCGCGAAATCAATAATGCAACCATAGCAGGGCACAAACGTGCCGCCCTCGCCTACGACATGTACTCGCTCGATATCAAAAAGACGATTGGCGCCTATATGGCGGAGATGGGCGGTGTCGACGCAATTGCCTTCGCAGGAGGTGTGGGCGAGAATAGCGAGCGTATGCGCCGTATGATTCTAAACGGCATGGAGCCTCTCGGCATCATCCTCGATTACGTCAAGAACAAGGATGATGGCAAGGAGGGCGTTATCAGTGACGAGCGCTCGACGGTGCAAATCCTCATCGTGCCTACCAACGAGGAGCTCATGATTGCTCGGGATACGGTGCAACTTGCCGAAGAGTTCGCTAAGACGGGCGAACCCGTCCCCACTATCGACACGAGCTCCGCTGAGGCAATGATGGGCGTCCTCTCGAAGGCAGTCGGCGTCTGAGATATCTTGCCCAGCTGGCTTCAGTGCCGCTAACTATCCATTGTGTGTATAAATTTATGTTCATACACCAATTATCTGCATATTTATGCCAAATAATTAATTGCATCGCATAATCATGGGTTCATCTTGCATGCTTTTCTGCAAAGACTCACAATGTGGTTTTGAAAGAGAGCGAGAGCATGCGTTTGGCGCTCTCGAGCACGTGTTCGTTTCTGAGGAGGATAAGGATGATTAAGGCAGCGGTTGTTGGAGCGGCGGGCTATGCGGGGGTCGAGGCAGTGCGCCTGCTCCTGAAGCATCCCGGCTTCGAGTTGACCTGCATCACCTCTACATCTGACGCGGGCACTCCCATCGCGGACCTTTACCCGGGTCTTGCGGGCATCACCGACCTCGTGTTTGAGCCGCATGATGTCGAAGCGGTTTCCAAGAAGGCAGACATCGCCTTTCTCGCGGTTCCGCATACGGCGTCTCTTGCCATGACCCCCGGTTTTGTTGAGCGCGGCGTACAGGTTATCGACCTCTCCGCAGATTACCGCCTGGCGGACCCTGAGGTCTACGCTGCATGGTATGGCGTCGAGCACACGAGCACGGACTTGTTGGCAAAGGCGGTGTATGCCCTGCCCGAACTTGCACGTGAGCAGATTGCGGCAAAGCCCCCCGTTATCGCCTGCCCTGGCTGCTACCCAACTGCAACCGCCTTGGCATCGGTGCCCGCAATCGAGGCGGGTCTTTTGGGCGAGGGCCCTGTTATCGCAGCGGCGCTTTCGGGTGTCTCCGGAGCTGGACGGTCTGCCAATGCCAAGACGCATTTCTGCAATGCCGACGAATCCGCTGGCCTCTATGGGTTGCCTCATCGGCACACGCCTGAAATTACCCAGACTCTTTCCCGCGCGGCGGGGCATAAAGTCGAGGTTATCTTCACTCCTCATCTCATTCCCATGAAGCGTGGTTTGCTCTCCACGGTCTATATTCCGCTTGCCGCTGAAGTGAGCGGAGAAGAGATTCACGAGCTCTATGCCAAACGCTATGTGGGTGAGCCCTTCGTACAGGTTTGCAAGCAGGGGGAGATGCCCCAGACCCGTTGGGTGGTTGGCAGTAACCGCGCCTTTGTGGGTGTGACGCTTGCGCCCGGTGGCAAGACGCTCATCGCGAGCTGCGCCATCGACAATCTCGTGAAAGGTGCTGCAGGCCAGGCAATTCAAGCTGCAAACATTGTCTGCGGGTTTGATGAAACGGCAGGTCTTCTCGGCTCGGTGCCTGTGGTCTAAGGCTGTGACCCTGTTCTTGTGAGGATTTGTCTCATCTGACAGTCGAAACTGTTTGATAACAAGGAGTCTGGAACTAGGAAAGAGAAAGACTGACGATGGCTGATATCGATTTCGAAGCATATTCAATGACCGAGGTGGAAGGGGGCGTGACCACGCCAGCCGGTGTTCTCGCCTCGGCTGTTCACGGTGGTTTCCGCAAGGACCCCAACCGTCTCGATGTGGCGATGGTGAGTGTCGAAGGCGACAATATCGTCTCTGCGGGGACGTTCACCCGCAACGTCTTCTGCGCGGCGCCTGTGCAGATTTCCCGCGCGGCACTCGAGCAGGGGCATGGCAAGGCGGTTATCATCAACTCCGGCAACGCGAATGCGGCAACGGGAGAGCATGGGCGTGAGACCGCTCGGAAAAGCCAGCAGATTGCGGCGCAAGCTCTGGGCATCGCTTCGGAAGATATGCTGGTGGCATCTACGGGCGTCATCGGCGTCCAACTGGACATTGCCCCCTTCGAGCAGGCGGCTCCGCAGCTCGTCGAGAAGCTCTCTTCGGAAGGCGGCCATGATGCTGCCTGCGCCATCATGACCACCGATACGCATCCCAAGGAGTGCGCCGTCGAGATCAAGACCCCAGCGGGCATCTACCACATTGGCGCCATGTGCAAGGGATCGGGCATGATCCAGCCCAATATGGCGACAATGCTCTGCGTGATTACGAGCGACGTCAAACTCGCGAAGGGTCTGGCAAAACCGCTTCTTCTCGAGGCGGTGGATGCCTCCTTCAACAAGATCACCGTCGACTCCGATACGTCCACGAACGACAGCGTCTTTTTCTTTGCGAATGGCGCGTCGGGTATTGATGTCTCTGATGAGGAGAGTCTGGAGCATTTCCAGTTCAGGAAGGCCCTTCGTTACGTGTGCGAGAGCCTTGCCCGCCAGATTGCCCAGGATGGCGAGGGCGCGACCAAGCTCGTCACCGTGCTCGTGGAGGGGGCAGTCGATGACAAGCAGGCGGAGGCCGCCGCGCGCACCATCGCCAACTCCCCGCTTGTCAAAACCGCCATCGCCGGCCATGACTGCAACTGGGGCCGGATTGCAGCGGCGCTGGGCCGGAGCGGCATCGATTTCGAGCAGGAGAAGACCGATATCGAGATTATGGGCATGCCTGTCTGTCGCGATGGACTGGCGGTGGAATTCAGCGAGGAGGAAGCGCTCAAGCGTTTCGACCAGGATGAAATCGTCATTCTCGTGAACGTCCATGCTGGTAAGGGGAGGGCTCGCATCTGGACGTGCGACCTTACCCACGAGTACATTCATATCAATGCGGATTACAGGAGCTAGATAGACATGCTTTTCAAGGAGCATTCCGAAAAGGTACATGTCGACGACGTCGGTCAGCTCTCCAACAGCGTGCGGGCGAAGGTCCTGCTCGATGCGCTGCCCTGGATCGAGGACATCGCCGGCAAGACGGTTGTCATCAAGTATGGCGGATCTGCCATGACAGATGCCAAGCTGCGCGATGCCGTTGTCGATGACATCCTCATGCTCAAGCTCATGGGCGCCAACCCGGTTATCGTCCATGGAGGCGGCCCGGCGATCAACGCCATGCTCAAGCGTCTGGACATGCCGGTGCATTTCGAGGGCGGTCAGCGTGTCACCGATGAGCAGACCATGGAGATTGTCAAGATGACCCTGGTCGGCAAGGTCAACCAGGAACTTGTGAGCGCGATCAACCGTCACGGGTCCGTTGCTGTAGGTCTCAATGGTGCCGATGCGAAGATCATCCAGGCAGAGCCCCTCGACTTGAAGCTCGGACGTGTGGGCAAGGTGAACCAGGTCAACACGACCCTCATCGAGGACCTGCTCGCGGCAGACTACATTCCCGTCATCGCCACAGTCGGCTACGGGGATGATGGCGATTTCAACATCAACGCAGATACAGTGGCTGGTGAGATTGCCGCTGCCATCGGTGCCCAGAAGATTGTCTTCATTACCGATGTGGATGGCATTTATCTCGATTTCAGCGATAAGTCTACGCTCATCATGCGCATGGCCCTCTCCGAGGCAGTTGAACTCGCTCAGAGCGGGACGATGAGCTCGGGCATGATTCCGAAGATCAACGCCTGCGTCACCGCCCTTTCCGCCGGCGTGAAGAAGGCGCATATCATCAACGGCACGACGCCCCACTCGCTCGTGCTCGAAATCTTTACCGATTCCGGCGTCGGCACCATGATCATGCGGCACCAGAACGATTCGATTGACCCGGGTTTCGTCGAGGCGCCTGTGAGTAATTTCGCAAGCAAGCTCGACCAATCCATCCAGACTATCGGAAGGAGTTGACCATGGCGGATAAACAGCTTGAAGAAGCGCAGCAGCTTGACAGTGAATACCTCATTCAGACCTTTGGACGCAAGCCCGTCGAGTTCGTGCGGGGTGAAGGAGTCCATCTCTACGATACCGAAGGACGGGAGTACCACGACTTTCTTTCCGGCATCGGCGTGGTGAGCGTGGGACACTGCAATCCCCAGGTCACTAAGGCCATTCAAGACCAGGCAGGAAAGCTCCTCCACGTGAGCAACTACTACTATGTCGAGCACCGCGGCGAGGTTGCCAAAGCGCTCGCGACCCTTCTCGCGGGCGATTCCGGCG
>CADBRF010000122.1 GCA_902796975.1 uncultured Coriobacteriaceae bacterium | reverse complement strand
TGAATCGGCGATACCTGCTGCACGGAGCATCTCGTCGAGATCTGCCATCATGAACTCACTTTCTTAGAAGCTGACTAGCTGCAATTTTGCTGGGAAGACGGGCGGGAATCTAGTGCAGAAAACTGATAAGAGCCGGAATGTAAACGATGAGGCCAGCGGCAACCGCTGCGCCCGCCTGGACGAGGACGGCACCTGCTGCAGCATCTTTCGCTGCGCCGATGAGTGGGTCCTGCTCGGTGGTGACACGGTCCGCCAGACGCTCGATTGCCGTGTTGACCAGCTCTCCCGCAATAACGAGGCCAATACAGATGATGACCACGCACCATCCCCACGGCTCCACTCCGAGCACGGCGCATGCCAGAAGGGCAAGCACCGCAATGCAGAGGTGGAACTTCATATGGCCCTCTTCGCGGACCGTGCGCACAATGCCCTTGCCCGCGGCCCCGAAGCTTTTCACCTGTTTGGCGAATTCACCCATCAGCGCACTCCCGTGAGACCATAGGCGTCGAGAATCTCCTTCTCCTTTGCCTCCATCTCCTCGGCCTCTTCTTCTTCCATGTGGTCATAGCCGAGCAGGTGAAGGATAGAATGAACGAGCATGAGAGAAGCTTCCTGCTCGAAGGTGGTGCCGTACTGGGCGCGCTGTGCTTCGACCACATCGGGAGCGATGACGACATCGCCGATGGCGATCTCCTCGTCGTCTGGATCTGCGTCCCAGGGGCTATCGCACTCGAACGAGAGCACGTCAGTGGGTCGGTCAATCCCTCGATACTCGCGGTTGAGCTCGTGGATTTCTTCTACGCTCACGAGGCTCACGGATACCTCGCACCCTTCAGGAACGCCCATGTGCCCGAGAGCGAACACCGCGAGCTTTTCTATTGCAGCGGGGTCCCAGGACTTCTCCCCGCCTCGAATGTCAACGGAAACCTTCATGGCTCCTCTTCTCTCCTTGGTTTTACGCAGCAGAAAGACCCTATTGGCCACTTACCGCGTGCTCAGCTGCATCGTACGCCTTGACGATGCGTGTGACCAGCGTGTTCCGGGCGACATCAGCACTCGTAAGATCCACGAACGCTATATCTTCAATGCCCTCAAGAATGGGCCGCACGCTTCTCAGGCCTGAAACCCCATGGGGCAGATCGAGCTGGGTTACGTCGCCCGTCACGATCATCTTGGAACCGAATCCCAGACGTGTGAGGAACATCTTCATCTGCTCGGGAGTCGTGTTCTGTGCCTCGTCAAGGATGATGAAAGCGTCGTTGAATGTGCGGCCGCGCATGAAGGCGAGCGGCGCAATCTCGATGGTGCCGTTTTCGATGAGTTGGTTGCCATGCTCGAAGTTGGTCATATCGAAGAGGGCGTCGTAGAGCGGACGCACATATGGGTCGACCTTCTCATCGAGCGTTCCGGGTAGAAACCCGAGATTCTCGCCTGCTTCCACCACGGGACGGGTCAGGACGATGCGACTGTACTCCTTGCGTTGGAGGCCAGCGAGCGCCATGGCCATGGCAAGATAGGTCTTTCCCGTGCCAGCGGGCCCTATGCCAAAAGTGATGACATTCTCGCGAATGGCGTCCACGTACTGCTTTTGGCCTGCGGATTTCGGCCGGATAGACTTGCCGCGATAGGAGTAGAGGACATCCTTACGGAGCTCCGCCGGCGAGTATTTGGATGTACGCAGAATCTCTATAGACCGGCGCACGTCATCAAGAGTAGGCTGGCCACCGCGGCTGACAATATCGATGAGGTCTGCCATGAGACTGCCAACCGTTGCGACATCAGCAGCAGATCCGCGCACGATAATTACATCTGACCCGAACTTCACATGAACGCCGAACTGGTCTTCCACCTTGCGGAAAATCGTGTCCTCGGGCCCGCAAAGGGCGAGCCGGTCAATTCCGTCTGGAAGGGAAACACGCGTTTCACTGAGCGCCATAGTTACTTCCTGAACTTGCCGGGGGCATGATAGGTCGGGCAGGGATAGTCTTTCCACTCAAGATTCTCGATAATCTCGTCAACCCACTGGTCGATGGGAAAATCCTTCTCCGCCTCTTCGCACTGACCGATGTGAGCGTGGGTCTCTGGTGAACGAGGCATGAAGAGCGTGCAGCAGTCTTCAGCCGGGCGAGAAGAAATCTCGAAGGTGCCGATGCGCTCTGCCGTCTCGACAATCTCGACCTTGTCAGAGCCGATGAGCGGGCGCAAGACCGGAAGCGAAACCACGCTGTTGACCGTGTTGATGTTATCGAGCGTCTGGCTTGCCACCTGACCGAGAGATTCACCAGTGACCAGTGCCTTTGCCTTCTCGATACGGGCGATGCGCTCTGCCACTCTGAACATCAGACGGCGATAGAGGATGATGCGGAGCTGAGGAGGACAGGAGCTCGCGATGGCCCGCTGGTAATCGCCAAAGTCAACGGAATAGATGCGGCCGATGCCTCCAGCGGGTTCGAGTGCGTGAGCGAGGTCATCGACCACATATTCGCTGGCATCACTCGTCTGCGGCCTTCCGGAAAAATGAACGCCAACCACGACTGCACCGCGCTTCATGATGCGCCAGGTTGCGACGGGGCTGTCGATGCCACCCGAGATAAGACTCACGACCTTGCCAGCCGTGCCCACAGGCAAACCGCCAACGCCACGGTCTGACCTGCTGTAGACGTAGACGCTACCCTGCACCACATCGACATGCACCTCGACATCGGGGTGCTTCATCTTGACCTTCTTGTCAGGCGCAAACTCGCAGAGGTGTGCGCCGACAAGCTGGTTGAGCTGCATCGAATCAATTTCGTAATCCGTATTGCTCCGCCGTGCGTTGACCTTGAAGGTCTCAAAGGGGCCGTTGTCCATGAGGGCAAGTTCTGCAGCATGACAGTATTCTTGAGGGTCGCGCGCGGTCCGCCAGGCGCGGGAAACGCGGGCAACACCAGGCATCTGGAGGAGAAGGTCCGCCACCTCGTCAACAGCGGACGAATCCTCAAGATCGACGAGCAAATGCCCGGAGATGCGCTCGCAGCTTCTAACCGGATAATCGCAAAGCGCCGCCTCCATGTTAGACAGGAGACGGTGCTCGAAATTTGCTCTATTGCGGCCCTTGAGGCCAATTTCATGATAATGAACGAGGCAAACGCGTTCGTACACAGGCTAAAACCTAGTTCTCTTCGTCGTCGCTGTCTTTCTTGAAGACTTCCTTATCGTAGGAAATCTCACCGCGGGCAATCTCCTCCATAGCAAGGGAAAGCGGATTGCGACCGGCGAATGCGGCAATCTCGCTGACGGATTGACGCTCGACAGCACGGTCATGCTGACCGCGCATCATATCGTTAATGTCGCGTGCGCGCTTGGACGCAAGAGAGCACAGCAGAAACTTGTCGTCGTTGGTCTTCTCAAGCAGCGTGTCGATACGCGGTTCCACGATAGACATATATAGGTTCTCCTTAAAGCTGGTAGTACTAATCTCTTTCAGAGCTGACAAATGATTGTACTACGTTGACGAGCTCTTCGGTAGCTCTGTCAAGGTCATCGTTCACAATGATTCGGTCATAGTCCTTGGAGACTTCCATTTCCCCTACTGCATTGGCAAGGCGGGTCTGTATGGAATCCTCAGAATCCGTTCCCCTGCCACGCAGGCGGCTCTCCAGCGTTTCCATGTCGGGAGGTGCGATGAAGATGAGATGAGCCTCGGGAAAACGGTCACGCACCTGCAATGCTCCCTGGACGTCAATCTCCAGGATAACGTCATCACCACTGTCGAGATGTTCGCGGATGGGGAGCACGGGTGTGCCGTAGTAGTTATTGTGGACGTGCGCCCATTCTAGGAACTGGTCATGGGCGATCATGTCTTCAAACTGCTCGGTTGTATAGAAGAAATACTCCACGCCGTTTTGCTCCGTACCCCGGGGAGCACGCGTGGTAGCCGAAGTAGAGACCCAAACAGAAGGCAGGCACTTCACAAGGCGGCCCACAAGGGTCCCCTTGCCAGCACCTGCCGGTCCAGAAATAACAAAAAGGGTACCAGAACTCTTAGTTGCCAAGACGCTCAAGCAACTCCTCACGTTGACGAGTGCCCAGTCCCTTGACACGGCGGGACGGAGAAATCTCGAGTTCCTCCATGAGCTTGGTTGCCTTGGCCTTGCCATAGCCAGGAAGCGACTCGATGAGCATCGAGACCTTCATACGGGCGACAATCGGATTATCTGTATCGGCGAGAACATCCGCAATGGAAACTTCGCCATTCTTGATTTTCACACGGAGCTCGGCGCGCTCGCGTCGAGATTGAGCGGCCTTCTCGAGAGCTTCCCTTCTCTGTTCGTCGGTAAGCTTGGGCAAAGCCATAATGTGCCTCCCTGATCGTTTGTTAGACCTGCATCTGAAACAACACTTTTACAATAATGATTACGAACTCAAATTCTAGCAGCTGCGAACTCAAACTCACGCTCAATTCACGTGAAAATGATGGAAATTGAACTCATTTTAGCCGCAGATGGTGAATACCAGTTGCAAATCCGCCCAAACGTGGTATTCCGTGCATGAAAATACGTAAACAAGTTCACACAAACGTCTGTATACGTGTCAATCTAGCAGTCATTACAGGCTTGCGACAATATCCTCGAACGCTTCGACCGGATTCTCCGCGCGAGTGATGGGACGGCCGATCACAAGATGCGAAGCGCCTGCAGCAAACGCCTCCGCGGGCGTCGCCACGCGGCTCTGATCGCCCAAGGCAGCTCCTGCGGGACGAACACCTGGCGTGACGATCATGGCATCTTCTCCAAGAAGATCACGCATGGCAGCTGCCTCTTGCGGAGAGCACACGACACCGTTCAAGCCAGATTCACGCGCCAAAGTGGCAAGGCGTTTGACTTGCACGAGCGGAGCATCAGGAACGCCAATTGATGCCAGCGCCGCATCGTCCATGCTCGTGAGAACCGTAATTCCACACACGGCGGGAACTGCAAGCCCCGCTTCTTCCGCGCCGCGTTTCACTCCTTTCATGGCGGACGTCATCATGTCGACACCACCATCAGCATGCACGGTGATGAGGTCTGCCCCTGCGCGGGCAAGAGATGCAGCAGCACCTGAAACCTGATGCGGGATATCGTGCAGCTTCAAATCGAGAAACACGCGGAACCCGAGCTTGTGGAACTGGCGTACTATGGCAGGGCCAACCGCGTAGTAGAGTGTCATGCCGATCTTTATCCAGCGCGCATGTCCCGCAAGCTGCTCGCCCAAGTCGAGAGCTTCATCTGGTGCGCAATCGAGGGCGACAATGATACGTGCCGCCTCAGGTTCTTCTCTCCAACTCATAGCTATCAGACCTCCAATGCTCCAATGAGATCGTTTACATCTTTTACGCCTTCGGCTTCGCAGAACGCGGCAATGCCCTTGATGACATCGACGCTCGCCGTGGGATTGATAAAGCTCGCTGTGCCAACCGCAACTGCAGTCGCACCTGCCAGCATGAATTCGACAGCATCCTCCCCCGTCGCAATACCACCCATACCGAGAATGGGAATCTGCACTGCCTGATGCACAGCCCAGACCTTTGCAAGGGCAATGGGTTTGACAGCAGGGCCAGACAGGCCGCCCACGACATGGGAAAGCACGGGCTTGCGCCTCTTGGCATCAATAGCCATGCCAACAACCGTGTTGATGAGGCTCACTGCATCAGCGCCCTCGGATTCAACGGCCTTGGCAATCTCGCCGATATCGGTGACGTTTGGCGTGAGCTTGAGAAAGAGCGGCTTCTTGGTTTCGGCACGGCATAGACGAGTAACCTCAGCTGCCTTTGCCGGGTCTTCAGCAAAGGTACGTCCACCTTCTGCCACATTGGGGCAGCTGATATTGACCTCGTATGCGGAAATGCCCTCTTCCTGCTCCAATCGGGCAATGACCTGCGGATATTCCTGAACTCCATGACCAACCACGTTGATAATGAGCGGTGTGCCCTGGCTCCGCATAAACTTGAGATACGTGGCGCAGAAGCCCTCGACGCCGGGATTCTGCAGCCCGATGCAGTTGAGCATGCCACCGGCAGTTTCGGCAATTCGAGGGGCATCGTTACCCGCCCAGGGCTCGATAGAGACTCCCTTGCTCGTAAGCGCTCCGAGCTCGGAAAGGTCGAAGAAATCGAGAAAGGTGCGCCCCGGCGCGAATGTGCCGCTGGCAACTGTCACAGGATTCTTCATGGCAAGCCCGCCCAGATTGACGGCGAGGTTTGGCTCGGTCATTACCAAATCACCTCCGATGCATCGAAGACGGGGCCATCGGCACAGCAGCGCTTGCGGCCTTCAGTTGTATCCACGACACAGGAAAGGCAGATGCCTATGCCACATGC
>CADBRF010000121.1 GCA_902796975.1 uncultured Coriobacteriaceae bacterium | reverse complement strand
GGGTGTAATCATTTTCCACTTTTCTGTTTTCAACTTTATCAATCGCCTAAAAGTTTCCACAATCCCGCATAAAGAAATATTTCTTTTTCTAACTTGCATTTCAGATGTTTCTGGTATTAGAAATTTTTGTTTTCACTTTTTCCCACTTTTTCCACAAGTGTGGAAAGATTTGGGGAAACTTCTGAAAACCTCCTTGATAGTCACCATGAAATCTTTCCACGTTTGTGGAAAGCATGTGGAAAATTTCTAAAAAACACTTAAACTCGCTGGTTAACGCTTTGAGATGAGTTGTGGATAAATTTGTGCACAATAAATGTCATAGACTTCTCCACACCTCAATCTAATGGGGTTATATTCGAATTTGCCCATTTTTTCAGGGGTTAGGCGTTTTGGAACGAGAGATTTCATTCGATTCCGAGCGTTTTCAGATGGATGAAATGCTCAGAACCGGTTGAAAACTCCATATGAAAAGTTGGAAAGGGAGAAGCGCATGGACGATGAGACAGGTGCCGAGGGTCTGCAGCCCGCTCGCATCGCCGTCTACGATGATATGCTCGCTGAACCTCGTATTCTAGAGATCGAACCGGCAGACATATCCACATACATAGAGAACATCGCCTCTACCACCTTCAACTATGCTCAGAAGCAAGGTGGCCAGATTCCTTATCATGTAATTCGCGAGGTATCGGAAAACTTCATCCACGCAGATTTCAAGGAACCTTGTGTTTCCATCTTTGACCATGGAAATACGATTCGTTTTTCTGACCAGGGCCCAGGTATCCCCGATAAGGAGAGGGCGAAGGAAGTCGGCTTCTCGTCTGCTACCCAGGAGATGAAGAAATACATCCATGGCGTTGGAAGCGGTCTCCCGCTGGCAAAGGAATATCTTGCTTTCAGAAATGGAAAACTCACTATCGAAGATAACCTACGCACGGGCACAGTCATAACCATTGCCGTGAACACGGGAGCTCAGACTTCAGACACGGTTGTCTACCAGGAACAGCCTGCCCAACAGCAGCAACAGGTTCAACCAACTCAGGCGTTCGCGAATCACATGCAGCAGCAAATGCAAAATCAAACCATGAACCAACAGCCCTACATGCCCGCATACCCCGCGCAGCAAACCCAGCAGGGTTACTATGGCATGTCTCAGCAGGTGCAACCCACTATGCAACCCTATCCCGCATATTCGCCTGTTCTCCCCGAGCTCGACGATCGCGATATTTCTATTCTCATGCTCGCCAGCAGCTTGGGGTTCATCGGCCCAACGGAGCTTAAAAACAGACTGAACATTCCCATTGCGACGGCTTACCGGCTTCTTTCCTCGTTGGAAGATCGCGGCCTGCTTAAATCAGATAGCAAGGGAAAACGTGCCCTCACCGACACCGGCTTTCAAGTGTTGAACAGTTAGGAACCTAGATGGAACTCCAGGATATTTGGAAGAAGACCGTAGACTATATGTCTGCGAGTGCAGATGATGGGGGAGCAAAGAACGCCTTCCTCAACATGCTCACACCGCTCGGCATATTTGGAAATCAATTCGTTCTTATCGCCGAAAACGCCCAGGTGGAAACCTTTGTCAAGCGTAACTATACAGATGAACTCAATAAAACGCTTTCTGCCTTCGCGGGGATGCCAATGGAGGCAGGCATAACCGCTCGTTCCCCCCTCACCACCGGCATGGGAGCGATGTCACAGCCTTCTGTTGCAGACCAACCTGCGCCGCAGCCCCAGCCTGCCGTTCTTCCTCAGTTTCAGCAAGCTCTCTCGCCTGAACCGGTGATTTCTTCCGAAACCGCGCCTTCCATCGAACCCGATACAGAACCGGCACAACCGGATTTTATGAACACATATGTACGGCCTTCTGATTTGCCAAAACCTCACGCTGCAGCCAAGGTTTCATTGAAAAAAGAACCGGAAATGACTCAGGAAGAGATCATCAGGGAAGCCACAGGCAAGGCAAAGGATCTTTTCGCCCGGTGCACCTTTGAGAGCTTCGTGACCGGTCCTTCGAATGAATTCGCCTACAGCGCCGCTGTTGCCGTGGCGGAAGAACCGGGGACGGCATATAACCCACTCTTTATCTACGGCAGCTCTGGCCTGGGCAAAACCCATCTTCTCATCGCCATTGCCAACTATGTCATGCAGAATTTCCCCGGTTACCGCACGGTCTACACTTCGGCAGATGACTTTCTGGCTGAGTTCGTCGATTCCACCCAGAAGGGCGATTTCACGAGCTTTAACAACCGCTATCACCGGGCAGACCTGCTGCTCGTCGACGATGTCCAGACCCTCGAAGGCAAAGAGGAGACCATCAACCAGCTCTTCAACATCTTCAACGAGATGACAAACCAGAACAAGCAGATCGTCCTCTCGGCAGATCGGGCGCCAAAGGACATCGACATGGATGACCGCATGAGGTCGCGTTTCATGTCGGGTCTGCTAGCGGACATCAAGCCGCCGGTCTATGAAACGCGCCTGGCGATTATTCGCAACTATCTCCTCCGCGTGAAGGAGACCACCGATTTCAATGCGAATATCCCACCTGACGTGCTTGGTTTCTTGGCCGAGACCTCTACATCGAATATCCGCGAAATGGAGGGGGCAGTCACACGGTTGGTGAGCTATATGAAGCTCTCACACAATCCCACCATTACCATTGATGGAGCTCGTGAAGTCCTAAAGGATTTCTTCCCCAACACGGTAGCCAAGCAAATATCCATACAGACCATTCAAAACGAGGTGGAACGCTACTTTGGCATCTCGCACGATGAACTCATTGGCTCCAAGCGGCAGAAGGCCATCACCATCCCGCGTCATATTGCCATCTATCTTTCTCGCTATCTCACAGAAGAATCCCTCGAGAGCATCGGCAAGCGCTTTGGCAATCGCGATCACACAACTGTCATGCACAGCGTCACAAAGATCGAGCATGATATGAAGGATAACCGATCGCTTTATGACCAAATATCCCAACTCACGACTCGCATTAAAGAACGGAGCTAGCACTTGGTCACACCTGTGCGTTAGCATGGTGTTGAAAGATGAGGAAGATTTCGTAGAAAAGTCGTGGAAAAGGCGAGAGGAGTTTGTGAAAGAAATTCCGCCCCAGTAGGGTGTTGTTGAGAAGTCAGGATGTTTTCAACGAGTTATCCTTGCGTTCGCAATGGTCTTGAACAGGCAAAACGTCTTTTATCCACATATGTACATGTTCTATTACTACTATTGATTTATATATATCTATTAATTATTAATAGAGAAGAGGACAAACCGTGAAGATCACCATTTCTAAAGATGAGCTCTCCCAGGCGCTGAACATAGCACTCAAAGGCATGGCATCCCATTCGACGCTTCCCATTCTTTCGGGCATCCTCATCGATGCCAACGCTGAGGGCCTTGTCATCCAGAGCACCGATCTTGAAATCTCCATTCGCTGCACGGCTCAGGCTGATATCGCAGAACCTGGCCGCGCGGTCGTTCCAGGCAAGCTGTTCGCCGACATCGTGAAGAACCTACCCGATGCTGCAGTTACCGTCGCCTGCAATCAGGAGACCACTACAGTTACCTGCGGCCAGACTCACTTCACGCTCTCGTCCATCAATCCAGCAGATTTCCCCTTCTTCCCCGATGTAGAGGCTGCGACCACAGTTGTCGTCAAATCGGACGCCTTTGCTGATGTCATCAAGCGCGTTAGCAGGGCAGTCTCCCGTGATGAAGCTCGACCTATTCTCACCGGTATCGAGTTCACGCTCGAGGGCTCTCAGGCTCGCTTCATTTCAACAGACTCATATCGTCTGACCATGGCGACCCTCGACTTGGGCGAGGAATACAATTTTGACCATTTCTCCGCAGTTGTTCCCGGCAAGACTCTGAACGATGTCTCTCGCCTCGCGCAGAGCTATGAAACTCTCCGCATTGGCTTCTCCGAAACCCAGGTCATCTTCGAGTTTGGCAATACTGTCTACGTTAGCCGGTGCATCGAGGGCAACTACCCCAACTGCATGCAAATTATTCCAAAATCCTATAATTACCTCGTCGAACTGGACACGGGGGCCTTTACCACGGCTGTCAAGCGCGTTTCTCTGCTTGCCCAGGCGCATACATCTGTGAGGCTGCAGTTCTCTGAGCTCGAACAGACCTGCACGGTCTCTGCCTATACGCAAGATGTCGGTGACGCATCTGAGACGGTTCCCGCACAGGTGGAGGGTGGGGATATCGAGATTGCTTTCAATCACCAGTATCTCCTCGACGGTCTTGCCTGCGTAAAGGGAGATACTCGGATCGAACTGAACGAACCGCTCAAGCCTGGTGTCATCAAGGGCACCGAAGACCTGCATTTCCTCTATCTGGCTATGCCGATCAGGCTCTAGGTGCCACGTGTCGCTCGGTATCGATAAGCTAACGCTCGACGGGTTCCGTGGGTACACGCATCTATCGCTCGCGGAACTCGGCATGCTCACGATATTCGTGGGCCCCAATGCTGTTGGCAAAACCAACCTCATAGAAGGCATTCAGCTGCTCACGAGTGCCGAATCCTTCCGCAAACCCTCGTGGGCGGACTGCGTTTCATGGGGGAGTGATACGTGCCGTATCTCTGCCCACCTCGCCGATGGCACTCGCTCTATCGACCACGTGATGTATGTGAAAGACGGCAAGCGAACCTATGAGGTGAATGGCAAGCGCAAAACCGCGTCTGCTGTGTGCGGAACATGCCCAGCGGTCCTCTTTACCCCTGATGACCTGCAGATGCTCAAAGCATCTTCCGCTGTACGCCGCGACGCACTCGATGCTCTAGGCTCTCAGCTGTCTTCGCGTTATGGAGCCCTTCGGCATGATTATCAGCAGGCGCTCAAGCAGCGAAACCTGCTCATCCGCGATGGAGTTCACGAGGGGCTGCTCTTCGCCTCTTGGGATGAGAGCGTAGCTGTCAATGGCGGCCGCCTCTGCGTCAATCGCTGGCGACTTGCCCGCAAGCTTGCGGCACATATGCAGAGCATCTACGCTCAAATCGCTTGCGGCGAAACCCTGGAACTTCGGTACCTGCCGTCGTGGAGCCGTTTCGATGAATCTGGGAGGCAAATGCCTGTTTCTTCGAGGGTCTTTGATGAAACGGAGATTCCCTCGCCTGAGGAAGCGTCTCAGCTCATGCTTGATGCGAGCAAAAGGCTCGCGGATATCGAACTTGCCCGTCATATGTCGCTTGTCGGCCCTCAGAAAGATGAGATTGCCTTCTATATCAATGGCAGACTTGCGCGCAGTTTTGCTTCGCAAGGGCAGCAGCGCACGGTGGTCTTGGCCTATAAGCTCGCTGAAGTGGAGCTTGTGAATGAGCTTCTAGGGTGCGAGCCAGTGCTCTTGTTGGACGATGTGATGTCCGAGCTCGACGAACGTCACCGTCATGATCTCACGAGCAAGCTCACGCAGGCCTCCCAGACCTTTATCACCACCACTAATCTTGGCTATTTTTCAGATGATTTGCTCGAGAAGGCGCATGTCATAGAGCTGCCCATAGCTGGTACGCGTCGCAACGAGAAAAATATGGAGGAGGGCGTGCGCGATGGAGAGAATTGATTTGGGCGCGGAAATGAGCCGCACGCTTTCTCAACTTGAGAAAAACGATCCAGAACTCGCCCTCTCGCTCCGCATCCGCCAGGCTTGGTCGAGCGCGATATCGAGCAAGGTTCAGAAACATGTGGATGGCGTGTTTGTGGTGCCGCATACGAACGGGGAAGAATTCATCGTCTATGTGGATTCTCCGCTTCGCGCAACCGAAATGACCATGCAGTCCGAGCTGTACCGCATCAGCCTCAACACCGAACTCGCTCGCATGAGTCTGGGAGCTGAACGGACAAAAGAATCAATTGCCGGTTCCAAGGATATCGTCAAGAAAATAAAATTTGTACCGGCAAAAGAGCAGTACCGGGGGCGCAACCACAACCTCGCATCATCCGACGATATGAGCGCTGGGAGCGGGAAATATCAGGCGGATCCCATCCCGCTTGACGCACAAGAGCTGAAAGAGCTTGATGAAATAGTGGCTCCGGTGAAAGATCCGGATTTGCGCCGAGCAATCTACGATGCGGCCAAGGCGTCGCTTGAATTGGGCAAGGGCATAGACCGGGCGGAGTCCGGGAAATAACCTGTCGATAATCGATTTGTCTCCGAAAGTTCCGGATATTTTCTCCGCAAATCCCTATAAAATCGTTCGAACTCTTCGAATCAAATGGATTTGATTTACCCAAAATTTATTCTGAGCTGTCTCAGACGCGATATAACGTCTTTTCTGTCAAAAAATATATAATGAGGGCGTTTTAACCAGTAAAACGCTTTATAAGGCGAATGAGCGCCTTATATGTGGAATTCCCCATATAACAACGATATAATTCAAGTTTGTGTATTGAACATGGGTTGCGCCGAATGAAGCGCAATCCTCCTATTGTGAGGAGAATGCAATACGTGACGAAAGATAAATCCTCCTACTCAGGCAAAGACATCAAGGTTCTAAAAGGGCTCGATGCCGTTCGCAAACGCCCGGGCATGTACATCGGAACGACAGGGCCACGTGGCCTGCATCATCTGGTATATGAAATTGTCGACAATTCCGTTGACGAGGCCCTTGCGGGCTACTGCACGCGCATTGACGTGTGCCTGAACAAAGACGGTTCCTGCACGGTCATCGACAATGGTCGTGGCATTCCCGTCGACAAGCACCCCGAGATGCATATCCCCACGCTCGAGGTTGTCCTTACGGTGCTCCATGCCGGTGGCAAGTTCGGTGGAGATGGTTACCCGATCTCCGGTGGTCTCCACGGTGTTGGCGTTTCTGTTGTAAACGCTCTCTCGTCCAGGATGATCGTGCGTGTCAAACGCGATGGCGGCATCTACGAGATGGAGTTTGCCCGTGGCAAAACCACGGAAAAGATGAAGAAGATTGGCACCTCCAAGCCGACGGGCACAGAGGTCATCTTCTGGCCCGACGAGGAGATTTTCGAAACCGTGAACTTCGATTTCGACACCTTGTCCGCCCATTTCCGCGAGACCGCTTTCCTCACGAAGACTATCAAGATTCGCTTCCGCGATGAGCGCGGCGAGGAACCCAAGGAAATCGAATACCATTTTGACCATGGCATTGTTGACTACGTCAAGTTCCTCAACCAGAACAAGGAGACCATCAACAAAAAGCCCATCTACTTTGAAGCCTCGACCGATGCAGGCCAGGTGGAAGTGGCCATGCAGTGGAGCACGTCTTATAACGAGATGGTCATCGGCTTTGCCAACAATATTCACACGGAAGAGGGCGGCACCCATCTCGAAGGCTTCCGCAACGCTTTGACCCGCACCATTAACGATTACGCGCGCAAGCAAAAGCTCCTCAAAGACAAAGAGGAAAATCTTTCTGGCGAGGATGTCCGCTCTGGTCTTGCTGCCATCGTGAGCGTACGTCTGCATGAGCCGCAGTTCGAAGGCCAGACCAAGACCAAACTCGGAAATACTGAGATTCGTGGTTTGGTTCTGACAGCTGTTGGCAATGGACTCTCGGAATATCTCGAGGAAAATCCAACGCCTGCCAAGGCGATTGTTCGCAAGGCCTTGCAGGAATCCAAGGCTAGAGCCGCTGCCCGCAAGGCTCGCGATCTCACCCGCCGCAAGAACGTGCTCGAAGGGGCTGGCCTGCCTGGCAAGCTTGCCGATTGTTCTGTGAAGGACCCCGCCCTCACCGAACTCTACATCGTCGAGGGCGATTCCGCAGGTGGCTCGGCTAAGCAGGCTCGCGAGCGCAGCTACCAGGCGATCTTGCCGCTCCGTGGCAAGATTCTCAACGTGGAGCGCGCCCCCTTGCATCGTGCCCTCTCGAGTGACACCATCAATGCGCTCATCACCGCCATCGGAACAGGCATCGGAGAAGAATTCGACGCGAGCAAGGCGCGCTACCATCGCATCATCATCATGACCGATGCTGATGTCGATGGTGCACACATCGCCATTCTTCTCCTCACCTTCTTCTTCCGCTATATGCCAGAGCTTATCTCGCTTGGTTACATTTACATTGCCTGCCCGCCGCTTTACGGGCTCAAGAAGAAGAACACCCGCACGGGCAAGATCTTGCGCTACCTCTATAACGACGAGGCGCTCCGCGAATGCATGGAGAATCTTGACGACCCCGATAAGTATGATGTTCAGCGCTACAAGGGTCTTGGCGAGATGGACCCGGAGCAGTTGTGGGAGACCACAATGCAGCCCGAAACCCGCACGCTCAGGCAGGTGACCATCGACGACATGACCGATGTCAACCGTGTTGTGGAGGCGCTCATGGGCACGAATGTTGATTCGCGCCGCGAGCTCCTCCAGGAACACGCGAAAGACATCGACGAGAGATTCCTCGACATCTAGGAAGGGAGGTAACCAGACATGGCAGAAGATAAGACTCCAACTGAAGACGGTGCAATGAACGACGACGATTTCGAGCTCAGCGAAGACGGCTACAGCGGTCTCGATGCTGAGCAGCCCAAGCATGTCGTCGAGGCAAATGACATCGAATCCAAGATCAACGCGGGTATTGGTACGCTCGATATCAACGTTGGAAAAATCACCCCGACCGACTTCGCCCAGGAAATGCGCACGTCATTCCTCGAATACTCGATGTCGGTTATCGTGGCCCGAGCACTTCCCGACGTGCGTGATGGTTTGAAACCGGTTCACCGCCGCTTGCTCTATGCGATGTATGAGAGTGGCGACACGCCAAACAAGCCGCATGTCAAATCCGCGCGTCCCGTGGGCGATTGCATGGGTAAATACCATCCCCATGGTGACGCTGCAATCTACGACACCATGGTTCGTCTTGCCCAGGACTTCAACATGCGTGTGCCGCTTGTTGATGGTCATGGCAACTTCGGAAGCATCGATGGTGACTCCCCCGCAGCAATGCGTTACACGGAAGCCCGCCTCAACCGTCCCGCCATGGAGCTTCTCCGCGATCTCGAAAAGGAAACGGTCGACTGGCAGCCCAACTATGACGAGTCGCTCCAGGAGCCAAAAGTGCTTCCTGCCCGATTCCCCAACTTGCTGGTCAACGGATCTGCCGGCATTGCAGTTGGCATGGCGACCAATATTCCTCCTCATAACCTGGGCGAGGCCATTGACGCGACCATCGCGCAGATGGAGAACCCCGACATCTCTCTCGATGAGCTGATGGAGATTATTCCGGGCCCAGACTTCCCGACAGGTGCCATGATTATGGGCACGGAGGGAATCCGCGAGGCCTACGAGACGGGTCGTGGGTCCATCACCATCCGCGCGAAATGCCATGTTGAAAAGACAGCTTCCGGCCGACAACGCATCATCGTTACCGAGATTCCCTACCAAGTGAATAAGCTCCGTCTCATCGAAAAGATTGCTGAGCTGGTCAGGACCAAAAAGATTACCGAGATTTCCGGTGTCAATGATGAATCCGACCGCAAGGGCATGCGCATCGTCATCGATCTCAAGCGTGCGGTCGAGCCCGAAGTCGTCCTCAACAAGCTCTACAAGCACTCTCAGCTGCAGACGGGCTTCGGCATCATCAACTTGGCTCTTGTTGATGGCATTCCGCGTATTCTCTCCCTCAAGGACATGCTTTCGCACTACATCGACCACCAGGAAGATGTCATTGTGCGCAGGACCAAGTACGACCTGCGCAAAGCCGAAGAGCGTGCTCATATTCTCGAAGGCTACGTGATTGCCCTCGATAATATCGACGAGGTCATCCAGATCATCCGTCATTCCCGTGACGATGCTGAGGCAAGGGCAAGCCTCATGGGACGCTTTGGCCTCTCCGAAGTCCAAGCGAACGCCATTCTCGAGATGCGCCTCCGCCGTCTCACCGGCTTGGAGCGCGACAAGATCGAGACTGAACTTGCCGAACTCCGCGATAAGATTGCCTACTACAAGCGTGTCCTCTCTGATGAGCGCGAAGTCAAGCTCATCATCAAAGAGGAAATGCTTGAGATTAAGAAGAAGTACGCCAACAAGCGCCGAACCACCATTGGCGATGAAGCGCGTGATATCGATGTTGAGGATCTTATCGCTGATGAGGATATGGTCGTTACCATCACGCGTTCCGGCTATATCAAGCGTCTTCCGGTAGCTACCTACCGCCAGCAGAAGCGGGGCGGCAAGGGCAAAGCGGGCGTGAGCCTGAAGGATAACGATTTCGTCGAGCAGCTCTTCATCGCGTCCACGCACGACTACATGCTCTTCTTTACGACCACGGGCAAGGTCTACCGCCTCAAGGTTCACCAGATTCCCCTCGGCAGCCGTCAGGCACGTGGTACTGCTATCGTCAACCTGCTTCCACTGGAAGAGGGAGAGACCGTGGCAACGACAATTGCCGCACGTGATTTCCCCGAGGACGAATATCTACTCTTCTGTACGAGTCATGGCATGGTTAAGAAAACCGCTTTCTCCGCGTATGCCAACGTGCGCAGCGGTGGTCTTATCGCCATCAATCTCAAGAGCAAGGACGAGCTCATCGCGGTTCGCCGTGTCAAGCCGGGTATGAAAGTCGTCATGGTCTCGAACGCTGGCAAGGCCATCATGTGGGATGAAGAAGAAGCCCGCCCGATGGGCAGAGATACGAGCGGTGTTAAGGGCATCAATATCGATATCTCCAAGGGCGAGCGCGTTCTTGGCATGGAGATTGCGCCCGAAAACGCCGACCTCTTCGTTATCACCGAAAAGGGCTATGGCAAGCGCACCGCTCTTGATAAATACCCCACCCAGCACCGTGGCGGTGTTGGCGTCAACACGATTAAGTATGACGAACAGGGTAAGAAGGGCGACCTCGCTGCGATGAAGGTCATCGAGGAAAAACAAGAGATGATGATCGTCTCTGAAGAGGGCGTCATGATTCGCGTCAAGGCGAGCGATATTTCTGAACTTGGTCGTGCAACCCAGGGTGTTAAGGTTATGAATGTCGGCGAAAACGACAAGGTTGTTGCTATCGCCCGCATCACTGGCGGCAAGAAAAAGAAGAAGGACGACAGTCAGCTCTCGCTTCTCGACCACGAAGTCTCCGGCCCCATGATGGATTCCATGCCCATCGATGAGGAAGAAGACGAAGAGGAAGAGATTGAGACAACTGACTAGCAACTTTGTCAACTGATAACTAATCGTTTTAGGGCTCTGGAACTCATTCGGTTCCAGAGCCCTTTCTCTACCGGCCGTTTCTCCCCGCGACTTTTGTCAGGTCATACAGTTACCTCGTAGACGTTTGTCATGTTCGCGTGGGTGCAGATAGACACCAACGATTCCCTTACGACCTCGTTCCTTCCGGGCACATCTTGTTACCCTCAATTCCTGTGTGCAATAAATGCGGTGTTGGAAACCGTGCAGTTTCAGAAGGAAATATGTGATGTCCCAAACGAAAAAACCGTCAACAACGCGCCGAACTCTCCACTATTACTGGATTGTCACAAAAAAGCACCTGGGCATGTTCATTGGTCTCATGCTTTCGAGCATTACTTTCCAAGGATTGCTTTCATATGGCAACCCCTATGTGATGAGTCTCATTGTTGACAAGGTAAGTGCGGGTTCTGTGGGCCCCGATGAGGTGTTCGAGGTGTTTGGGCCTTATATCCTCGCCCTTATTCTCATCAACCTCTTTGGTCAGGCGGCGAGCAAGCTCCAGGACTACACCATGTTTAAGCTGGAAATCTCTGCAAACTACGATCTTGCAACAATGTCATTCGATGCTCTTTCGCACCAATCCATGAGCTTTCACACTAACCGATTCGGCGGAACGCTCGTGAGCCAGACGAATAAGTTCATGAATGGATATACCCAGCTTATCGAGACGATATGCTTTCCGTTCCTGCCGGTTATCTGCTCGGTTGTTTTCACTTGTTCGCTTCTCATTCCGCGAGTGCCGGTTTATGTTGCAATCCTCATGTCGCTACTCGTGGTCTACGCCATTATTTCCTATCTCATGTATCGCCGCATTCTTTCGCTCAACGAGGAAGCAGCGGGGGCTCAAAACCAACTCTCCGGTGAACTCTCAGATGCAGTGACGAATATTCTCGCTGTTAAAACATCCGGGCGCGAAGACTACGAACGGGAACTTTTCGACATTGCAAATAGGGAAGTAGTCGAGCGCGATTCCAAGCGGATGTGGGCATCTCTCGCTCGCGGTATACTCACCGCCTGCATCGCCCTTGTCATCATGTCTGCGGTGTCCGTGTTTATCGCTGGAGGAAACGCCTGGTTTGGCATTTCCGCAGGCACGGTGGTTATGATGTTCACCTATACGTACACGATCACTAATCAGTTCAACTTCATCAACAGCGGCCTCCAGAAACTAAATCGGCTTTTTGGCGATGCAAGTGGTATGACGGAAGTCCTTGATGAGCCCCGTCTTGTAGATGATGTACCCGGGGCGAAGCCTATTGAGGTTGAGAAAGGTACTATTGACTTTTCTCACCTCAACTTCTGGTATTCCGATGGGGGAGTTAAGACCAAGGTCTTTGACGACTTTAATCTACATATACCCGCAGGTCAGCGTATTGGCTTGGTGGGGAGGAGCGGAGCTGGTAAGACCACGCTCACCAAACTTCTCTTGAGGCTCTCCGACATTCAGGAGGGAGAGATCCTCATTGACGGTCAGAACGTTGCCACGACAACCCAGCAAAGTCTCCGCCGTGCTGTTGCCTATGTGCCCCAGGAAGCGCTGCTCTTCCACCGTACTATCGCCGAAAACATTTCCTACGGGCGGCCGGATGCGTCAATGGAAGAAATCCGGGAAGCAGCGCGCATGGCAAACGCACTTGAATTTATCGAGAAGCTGCCCGAAGGATTTAATACTGTTACGGGTGAACGTGGCATCAAACTATCTGGCGGACAGAGGCAGCGCATTGCCATTGCTCG
>CADBRF010000120.1 GCA_902796975.1 uncultured Coriobacteriaceae bacterium | reverse complement strand
GGAATTCGTTGATCACAGATGGGAAGATGCGTACAAATGGAAGCGGGACGATAGCCCCAATATCACACTTGGCTTGGGATTCGATACCAATTTCTCCAAGCGCAAATCTATACCGGGTGTCTCCATCGGCTACAGCTCCGATTGGTACGGAAACTATGGCAGCGATTATCTGATAACTGCGAATACAGATAAGCTTCGGCCCAAGAATGGAAATTTGCAAGCCAACGGGAAGGCCGTAATCCGGATTGCAACCTATACAGAGCACCAGCTCGATGATCCCGAGGAGTTCCTCAGGACGTACGCGCCCCCCACCGAAAATGCCCTGCTTGAAAAAATTCAGAAAACCGATAGCTGGAGCGAAGACGGCACTGATTGGGAGGCGTATACCGCTGTATGCAATATAGATAAAGACGGACAGTACGGAATCTACCCCACGTATACCGACATGTGGTGCGTGTACATCATCGGCGACGCTGGCAACGGAAAGTCGATTCTAATCGATTTCAGCCTCGCTGGCACCAGCGCGAGCTTGGACTTGGCCCAGGAGGAATGTGGGGACTGCCTGCGCCAGGTTTTTGACTCCATGAAATGCGAGCCCAGCAAGATCACGAAGGATTACGATACGGAATTGAAGCTCGCCGAAGAGAAGATGAGAAAAAAGTACGGAGGGACGGGCACAAACGGGAGCTCGGGCAAAAGTACCGGGCAGCTGCCCGATATCTATGCTGACGAAATGGCGCAATACGACGATCCGGATTCTTTCGCTCTGGACTATTTCGACAGTGGGGACTTCGACGATTACCAGGATGCCTATGACTACTGGGTAGAGCACCATGAGCAGTGATGTGGGGCGTTCTTGGAGGCGGTTATTGAGCAGAGTGGAAAATTTTGACAATTATTCCATTAGATACTTGCAACTAGTGGAACATATCATATAATGAAGAAGGTCTGAAACACATGAGATGAAGCGGGCGTGCCAGTCAGTGAGCGCGTCCGCTTCATCGCGTTATGGGGCATGTGAGTTGGGCCATCTAGAGCACGCCCGCGTTTTGCAGGAATTCTTCGATAATATGCTCATATCCATCTTTGCCGAGCACTTCGCGGCTTTCGGCATGGGCTGCCCCGGGTACGATATGAATCTCTGAATAACCGCTTGTCGCCTCTTGCAGGAGCCTGCTGTTCTCGGGTGGAATTCCTGTATCGTTTTCGCCGTGGATGAGGCAAAGCGGAACCGTGTTGCCCAGTAATGCGTCGACGGGACTTGTCTTGTGCAGGTCAAACCCATAGCGGAGCTGGCAGGCAAGGTTCACTTCGGGTATAAGCCAGCTCATATGCGCGGACTTTGCCCCATCGGATAGCAAGGTGTAGAGGTTGGCAAACCCACAATCTGCCACGACAAAAACCACGCCGGGTTTGTATTGGAGACTCGAGATGGAAATAGAGCTTCCCATGGATTCCCCGTGCAATCCGAGCACAATATCGCTTCCATAGCGGGCATGCGTGTTGTCTATGATGGCAAGGAGGTCCTTGGCTTCAACCTGACCTAGTGTGCAGACAGCCTTTTCGTTCTCGCCGTGAGCTCGCACATCGTAGATGATGCAGTTAAAGCCTAGGTCACGATAGGCGGTCACGTACTTTGCTGCGCCGTAGCGGTTGGACCCAAAGCCATGCGAGATGATGACATAGCGGTTGCTCGTTTGTGCTGCAGGAACGAACTCGCAGTGCAGAACATAACCCCCGGACCCTTCGACCTCATAGGGAGTGCGCTCGAGTTGGGAGAAGTCCTCCCACAAGCCATGCTCCTCTTCCCATGTAATTTCCTGGTCGAGAGAATTGCCCGAAGGTTCCGCCACGCCCGATGCGTAACGGAGAGAAACCCCCGCGAGAATGGCCAGCAGGGCGACAATGGCAACAATGACGATGATGCGACGCTTTTTCACACGGTCTCCAAACAGAGGCGATGAGCAGGTGAAACTGATTATACGCGCCAGCGAGACTGCTGCTTTGTGGAACGTGTTCAGGCCTGCGCGGTAGGACCATACTAGAGCGTTCACGTCGTGCAGAGTCCCTGTGCAGTTGGACGCCTTCCTATACGCGTTTGCGCGACAGGACAGACTTGGCTTTTCCGGCGGAAAGGTTGCGCATCACGTTCCTGTACCCCTCGAATCTGAATCCGGGGCAGGTTTAACCAAACAAAGCGTCGGGTATTTTGTCTGAGTGCCAGGCATTACACTCCTGTTATGACCTATTTCATGAGAACGGAAGCACCGTAGCAGGTGATGGTGGCGAGCAAGTCGCCCGCGCGGTCCACGGGCACGTTCTTCCCGGTGGCTACCCAGCTGCGATAGAAGTCGAGCGCAGTCGCGCGAATGAACCGTATGGCCAGCTCGTATTCGCCGCTGGGCATCCAGATGAACGGATCGCCAGCCGTCTTGTACCGGGACATCTGCTCACGGTAGAGCCGGTCTCCGAAATCGTAGGCGTCCGGCGTGCATATCAACCGCTCGCACAGCTCTGGTTGTCGAGCTAGGAAAGTGAAGAACCGCTTAGCATGCCCACCCAGATCCTCCGGCTTGTCAGGCGTGAGCTCCTCTTCAACGAAATAGCGATCGAGAATCTGGTCCACACGTTCGGCATACAGCGCCTCGATTGACTCGTAGTGCAAGTAGAAGGTCTTGCGGTTGATGCCTGCCCGGTCGGCGAGTTCCTTCACCGTGACACGCTTAGCGCCCTTTTCCAAAACCAACTCGTCGAACGCGCGGTTGATTGCCTCGCGCGTGCGCGCAACACGCAAGTCGCCTGGTTGCTCGGCCATTGATCCACCTCCATAGCGTTGCACGGCATATGGACCGCCTCTCATCACGCCATGCACGTTCCCCTCAAACCCCATTTTACGAAAAGTGGGGCATAAGCAACACGCTCAAAAACTGGCAATATTCCCGAGACCTGCCAGTTCGTACTCTACAAGTATCGGAACGGAAGGAAAACCGCGGAAGCGAGCGTTTCGATGCCTTCGCGGAAGACGGGGAAGGAAGAGGAGAGGATATGAGGGATGCCCAGAACGCGCATGCGAACATTTCGCGTCGTGGTTTCCTGAAGGGCGCTGCCGGCCTGGCCGCTGCAGGCTCGTTGGTCGCAACGTCGAACTGGCTGGTGCCCACGGAGGCTTTGGCAGATGCCACCAACGTGGACGAAACGATCGCCTACACCTATCACAACGAGCACTGCCTGTGCAACTGCATGCTCAAGTGCACCGTGCGCGACGGCCGCCTGTGCAAGCTGGAGCCGCGTCCAAATGAAGACAAGCGCTACCATAACATCTGCCTGAAGGGCATTTCGGAGATTCAGAACATCTACGGCGAAGCCCGTCTACAGACTCCCATGAAGCGCGTGGGCGAGCGCGGCGAAGGCAAGTTCGAAGCCATCAGCTGG
>CADBRF010000119.1 GCA_902796975.1 uncultured Coriobacteriaceae bacterium | reverse complement strand
CCAGCTCTTGCACAGCGGGCATACGCGTGGAGCCACCGACCAGGATGACCTCGTCGATCTGGCTTGCGGAGTAGCCCGCATCGTGCAGCGCCTGTTCAACGGGCTTGCGGCAACGATCGAGCAAGTCGCGCGTGATGCGCTCGAACTCAGCGCGGGTCAGCGTGTAGTCGAGGTGCACCGGCTGGCCGTTGACGGCGGTGATGAAGGGCAGGTTGACAGAAGCCTGCTGGGTGGTGGAAAGCTCCATCTTGGCCTTCTCGGCGGCTTCCTTGAGGCGCTGGAGTGCCATCTTGTCCTGGCGAAGATCAACACCCTGATCGGCCTTGAACTTGTCTGCCAGCCAATCGATAACGCGCTGATCCCAGTCGTCGCCGCCCAGGTGGTTGTCGCCAGCAGTGGCGAGAACCTCGAAGACGCCGTCATCCATGTCGAGGATGGAGACGTCGAAGGTGCCGCCGCCGAGGTCGAAGATTAGGACCTTCTCCTCCTTGTTTTTCTTATCGACGCCGTAGGCCAGAGCAGCTGCCGTAGGCTCGTTGATGATGCGCTTGACGTCGAGGCCAGCGATCTTGCCAGCGTCTTTGGTTGCCTGACGCTGTGAATCGTTGAAGTATGCGGGGACGGTGATGACGGCCTCAGTGACGGGCTCGCCCAGGTACTTCTCAGCGTCCGTCTTGAGCTTCTGCAGGACGATAGCGCTGATCTCTTCGGGCGTGTACTCCTTGCCGTCGATGCTCACCATGTTGCGGCCGTCTTTGCCCTGAACGACGTTGTAGGCAACCGTGCCGCGCTCAGATGCGGTCTCGGAGTAATTGCGGCCGATGAAACGTTTGATGGAGGAAACCGTGTTCTCCGGGTTGGTGACTGCCTGGTTCTTTGCGGCCTTGCCAACTACGCGCTCGCCATCCTTGCGGAAGCCAACGACAGACGGGGTGGTGCGATCGCCCTCCGCGTTGACGATGATGGTGGGCTCGCCGCCCTCGAGGACTGCCATGGCGGAGTTCGTCGTGCCAAGGTCGATGCCAATTATCTTGCTCATGAGTACCATTCCTTCCGACTCAATAATATTTGTACGCTATGCATAATGAAATCTAAGCCCCAGCATGTCAAGTTTTCTGAAGCGAATTTCAGGTATCGTTACCCTGTTGTAATGTGAGATTATCTCTCCGCTAGCCACTTTCCTCAGTGGCTTTTGGCAGCTGTCATGACCCCTCATCTCGGATGTCACCGTGCAATGTTAAACCTTCGTTTTCGCAGCAAATAACACCCATAAAGCACTTGCGCAAACACATGCTTCCCGATATATTCACCCGCATAGTGGAACGAGAGAGAGAAAGAACTATGGCAATCCCCAACATTGATACTGACGAATGCTCTGGATGCGGCATCTGCGTTGACACCTGCCCGCAGGGCGTGCTCGATATCGTAGGCTCCACCGCGCAGGTGGTAAACGAAGACTCCTGCGTGGAATGCGGCGATTGCGCCGAAGAGTGCCCCATGGGCGCCATCGAAATCTAGCACACGCAGCGGCAAACAACAGAAAAGCTCCCCTCCGTTCTCCTGGCGATACCGCCATTGAGAAGAAGGGGAGCTTTCGTGATTCCGAACAAGAACTAACTGAAGCAGTTACTCCTGCTGTTGCTGCTGCTGAGCCATAGCGACTGCCCGCTGCGCAAATGGCTGACTTGCCTCGTAGCGCATACGATTTGCAACCTGCTCGCGGCTGACGCGCTCGCTGCAAGCGCCTTTCCTTGCAAGCTCTGCCTCGAAGTATTTCCTGCTGCTCTGTGCCAACAATCCTGCGAACATCTTGACCTCCTTTTTCGGTCTCTTATGTGTTGGCTTAAGAATAACTGGGAAATCTCCTTTGTTTCTCAACTATTTCAAAGTCGAACCGTTTTTGAACCGCATATGTTTCTGAGGATACAGACTCTCTGGGCATTCACTGTATTACTGCGGAACAATACATGCGACTGACTGGAGCAACATTCCACATGGATTGACAGCAGGAGGGCAGAAAAGGCACTTTTCCGCCCCCGAATTCGAGCTATTCAGCTTCATACATCACATCGCAACTCTCGGGAAGTAGAACCTCTGCTGTTACTCGGCCTCTTGTCCGCTGGTGCCCGTTTGCTTGCCTCGTCTGGACTATCATCATGCATCTCAACCTGCAAGCATTCATCAGCAGAGACTCTCTCGGAGGATTTCTCTTCTAAACCCTCGGTGGCGTGTTTTTCATCCTCATCCCATAGTGCCTCAGCGCTTACCTTGGGGCGCCCGGGCAACAGAAGGTTGAGCAGCACTGCGGAGAGTGCCGTACCGGGAACGCCGCTCAAGAGCATGGAAACTGCCAGGGGCATCTGGCTCAGCGCGTCGGGAACAGCGTTGAACCCGAGACCTATTGCAAGAGAGACCGAGAGGATTGTCTCAGCTCGACGATCAGGGTTGCAACCGCCAATGATCTTCACACCGCTTACGAGAATGACACCAAACATCATAACCACGGCGCCACCAAACACGGGAGTGGGAATGATGGAGGCAATTGCGCTCACCTTGGGACACATGCCCGCGAGCATCATGATGACGCCTGCAGTTGCCACGACATAGCGACTGAAAACATGTGTAACGCCCAGCAATCCAACATCAGCAGAAGCGGAAATCGTGGGGCCGCCATTGAAAATCGCGGAAATCGCGCTCGTAATGCCCTGAGTGAAGATAACGCCACGCGTCTCGCGTTTAGTAGGCATGCGACCAGCCACCAGTGTCGTCATCGCTGTTGTGTCTCCCAACAGTTCCGCCACACCGCACAAGCCCAGCAGCGTAATGACCGCTATAGGAACGAAATCAAAGGTCATTCCCCAATGGAGCGGCTCGGGAAAGCCAAACCACGCAGCCTGTTCCACTGGAGCAAAATCCACGTTACCCGTCAGCGCGGCAACGGTAAAGCCAACAACCAGACCGATGAGAGGCGCTGCACCGCGCAAAAAGCCCTTGCCGAAAACCGTCAGGACCAAAATGATAAGGAAGGTGATTCCCGCATAGACGTAGTTGATAGGGGCACCATAATTCGCAGCCCCGCTGCCACCTGCGCAGTAATCGATGGAGACACCGAGCAGGGTTGTGCCCAGCACCAGGACGACCGCACCGGAGATAAAGGTGGGGAAGATCACCTTGAGTTTTTCGGCAAAGACGAAGAAGACACCGCAGCAAATGAGCGTGCCCACCAGGCATGCGCCCAGGAATCCGCCAAAACCATAGGCAGGCGCAATGAGCAGTGCGGGCGAGACGAACACGATGCTGCAGACCATGGCAATGGGGACTTTGCCCCCGACCTGACCGATTCCCAGCGTCTGAATGACCGATGACAGACCGGCAACGAAAAACGAGCACGCGATGAGAATCGCCGTTTCCACCGGGTCAAAACCAAGCCCCGCCGCAACGAGCAGAGGGTACGGAAGCGACTGAAAAGCCATGAGGAGCGCATGCTGAATACTGAATGGGATAAGCTGGTGCACCGGCGGGCACTCATTCATCCCGTAACCTTGTTTAACCTTGCTCATAT
>CADBRF010000118.1 GCA_902796975.1 uncultured Coriobacteriaceae bacterium | reverse complement strand
TGTTTTCCACAACCTCTGCTCCGCGCTTCTGGAGACCGCTTCCGAGCTCGGTGAAGAAGGAGGAAAAACGGCTGACGTCCACATCGGAGAGCCCCAGAGCATCGGAACTGACGAAATTTTGGGCGCTCGAAATATAGCCCGGGAGATTGGAGAGAAAGCTCGCGAACTGTCCACCAATGGTTGGAATGATTGAAAGTACAAAGGCAATGATGATAAGTAAGAGTCCAACTACGGCAATTGTTGTAGCCAGAATGCGGTTCATGCCTTTCTTGCAAAAGCTCTCTACAACACCATGGCAGAGAAAAACAATAATTGCAGTCAGTATGATCGTTGCAACTGCCTGCCAGACGATTTCACAGACTTTAATTGCTATGAAGGCAAGAACGCAGATACCCACAATTGACCATATTTTGAACGCGCGGGTTTCCCAAAGCTCCTTGCGGCTATGCGCGTCCATCTGAGTCAACTACTGCTCCTGGAATGCGAAGAAAAAATGGCGGAGGAGGAGGGATTCGAACCCTCGTACCCGGGAATACCGGGTAAACGGTTTTCGAGACCGCCGCATTCAACCACTCTGCCACCCCTCCGCGAGACGGCCTTTGCAGGCGTGAAGCGCATTATAGCGCAAGGATGTTGAACACGCGAGATATACCCCCGCTAATTGGCATTTGCTCACGGTGCCACGGGAGTAGATTCGTACGGACGAAGCAGGAATACGAACCAATCATTAGAACAGGACATCAGCTCATACTAAATAGTATTGAAAACTTTGAGCGTTGAAGAAACTGGACAATGACAAAGGAGCGAAACGCTGTTGGTCTTTGCTACTATTCCCAGTATTGGAAGTGTTTCAACCATCTTGGAGGACAAATGGCTGGAGAAAGCGGAACGCTCGAAATGAGCGAAACTCTCGCTAAGGTTGTTGCCTACTGCCTCGGCGAGGCAAGAATGAAAATTGAGGACGGCTCGGGTGTCGTGCCCTTCAGTGTTATTGTCAAGGGCGACGACATGTATATTGAGGAGTTCCCCGGCGAGGATGTTGTGGCATCGCGCCGCAAGGCAGAGGATGCTATTCGCGCAGCTAGCGATGTGGCAACGGATTATGGCCTGTGCTACGACGGCTTTCTCAACAGCAACCAAGGCCAGATCGACGCCGTTCTTGTTGAAGCCGGTAATCGCGATATGGATCATTCTCTCGTTATCGGTCTTATCTATGAAGTTGGGGAAGACGGCAAGGCAAAATTCGTCAATCAGCCTGCATTTATCCAAAACGGAGCCCAGTTCTTCGATATGGAGCAGGTGAAAAAGGCCAAGGAACGCGAAGCAGCTTCTCAGGAGTAGACAGGGTCTCAAAAGTGTCTGCATACTGCGGGCGCTTTTTGTAGCTTGATTACCATGCGATGCAGGTTCAGTCGATAGGAGCTAATTTCCATGATGGGTTTTGACTGGGGAGAGGCATGGAAACGCGAACAAGCCAAACGGCGCCACGCGGATGATGCTGACTACTGGAACATGCGCGCCCCGAGTTTTGCTAAAACCGCGGGAACTTCTCCTTATGCCAAGACATTTCTTAAGCTCGCTGGTATTCAGCCTGGGGAGACTGTCTTCGACATGGGCTGTGGTTCCGGCACGCTTGCTCTTCCACTCGCACGAGAAGGCCATGTGGTAGAAGCAGCCGATTTTTCCACGAATATGCTTAAACTGATGATGAAACGAGCAGAGCTTGAAGGCGCAAGCGGGTTCATACATTCGCACACGCTCGCTTGGAAGGATGATTTTGCGAATTCTGGCATTCCGGTGTGCGATGTTGCCGTTGCCTCTCGCTCAATTGCCACCGATGATATGCTTGCCGCACTGAGCAAGCTCAACAGTATGGCACGCCGGCGCGTATGTCTTACCCTTGCCACAAGCAGCTCTCCTCGTCATGATCCGGTTATAGGCAAAGCTATGGGCATCGTCATTGATACGATTCCCGATTACATTTTTGCCATGAATATCCTCTTCGATATGGGTATCGAGCCCGAGCTCACGTACATTCGGAGCGAACGCTCTGATGTATATGCGTCCAAAGAAGAGGCTGTGGAGAAGTTCGCCACGATTTATGAAGTCACTACCGAACAGCACAGCATGCTGGAGGCTTATACCGAGAATCATATGATTCCTACGCAAACGGCCGATGGCAAGCAGGGATGGAAATATGATCATATGCGTGTGACCTCGTGGGCTTTTATCAGCTGGGAGAAATAGAACTTTGCCACCTGAACCAGAAAAAGGGCGTCTGAGCTGCCGGCAAGCGGAGAAAAAATTTAACATGTTGCGTTGTGCCGAGTTTATGGGATAATAACCGCGCTGTATGTCTCCATCGTCTAGCGGTTAGGACGCCGCCCCTTCAAGGCGGAGATCGCGGGTTCGAATCCCGCTGGAGGCACCATCACAAACTAAAAAGACCAGCGGCTTTTCGTCGCTGGTCTTTTTTCTTCTTTCACTATTTCATTATTTGAGTTAGCTACTTTTCCTCGCCTTGAGGAAGCGACTTGACAAACGCTTCGAGGGATTCAGGCAAAGCAGGCGTGCCAATATAGCGGTTGATAAGCGGGTGGGGAGCCTTTTCCTCGTCTGTGAGTGGGTGCTTGATGTACCAGTCCTGAGCGCCGATGCCCACGAGGTTGCTGAATCTACCCTTGATTTGATTAGCATCGAAGAACCAGATGAGTTCTGCAGCTGGGTCAATATCTGGATCACGAGGAGGTTGAATACCGCCACCATAGGTGAACTCGACTTCAATGCCGGGATCTAGCTCGAGCAAAGTTTTTTCTACTGCCGTGATAACAATATTGAATTGCGTATCAAGCTCACGCTGAGCAACTTTCGAGAATGGATGTTCCGGGTCGTAGAAACCGAAGCGTATCATGTTGCGGAAGTCGCTGTTTTCTTCTGTGGCAAGTGAATTGCTCTCATCAGCTGGCTCGTTAGCTGCATCTGTTTCGCCAGGAAGCTCCGGAGTCGCTTCTTCAGCGTCGTCTTCCTCTTCTTCGAAGTCTTCGGGGCCTAGAATCTTGAGCAGGCCGTTGACGTCAAGATTTTCCAGGTGCAGAAACTGCGTACCTTCAATCTCGGGTTCCATGAAGAAGTCTTCGGGAAGATTTTTTTCTACGCCATCCCGTATCTGTTCAATGGTCATGGGCTTATCGTAGGTATAGTACGCAAGAAGGATGTAGGGAAAATCCTTGCGATCGGCGAGAATCTCGCCAGCTTCAGCGCGAGCTTTACGCTCTGCTTTCCAATCCGCCATATATCCCCCCGTTAATAAATTACGTTTGCAGTCGAAAGTCAATTATACCTGCATCGTATGTACGCGCCCCTGCCATTTCCCCTGCGACTTTTGGCAGGTTGCTACAAACGGAGGATTGTCTGCCAGTAGTCGCAGGGGAAAGGGCACGAAGATGCTTCGCCCATGGGAGTGTGTCGCTGCGGCTGGTAGAATGCACTCCATAGGTAGATGGCGAACGAAGGAAAGCTTGTATGCCAGAGAAACGTAGGATAATCGTAATAGGTGGCGGGGCATCGGGTTTGGTGGCAGCTATTGCGGCAGCTCGTGCTGGGGCGCGAGTGTGCATATTCGAGCAAGCAGACCGCGTTGGCAAGAAGATTCTCGCGACGGGTAACGGTCGCTGCAATCTCACTAACATGAATCTTACGCCCGATGATTACAACAACCCTCTCTTTGTCGCACCGGTTCTGGAGCAATATTCCCCCCAAGATATTCGGGCTTTTTTCGAGGAACTTGGTCTTGTAACGTTCGAAGAGCGAGAGGGAAGAGTGTATCCTCGTACGAATGCGGCAAACTCGGTTCTCGATGTGCTTCGTCTCGCATGCCGTCAGCTTGGGGTTGAAGAATGCTGTGGTATCGATGCGATGGGTATCACAGCTGCGGATGAAAAAGTATTCGTACACACGAGCTCTGGCCAAGATGCCGAAGCGGAAGCTGTTGTTGTTGCCACAGGTGGAGGCACCGAGCTGTTGACCCGCTGTGCTCACACTATCATTCCCTTCACGCCGGCGCTTTGCGCGCTCGAAACGGACACTGGCCGGATACGCGGGCTCTCAGGAGTGCGTTCCCATGCTCGCGCAGGTCTTTTCGATAGTTCCCCCGAAGAACTCGATCACCGTTTTGACGAAGGTCTTCCTCTGAAGCCTCTCGTTTCGGAAAAGGGTGAGGTCCTCTTCCGCGATTATGGCGTCTCGGGCATTGCCGTCTTCAATCTTTCGCGTTTTGTTCAAATTAATCAAACGCTCGCTCTCGATTTGCTTCCCGATATGCCAGCTGCCGAGTTACAGAATTGGCTTGACAGTCGATGCAAGGCGCTCTTCGATACTGTTTCTGTGTACAAACCCACATGCAAAGACCTCCTTTGTGGTCTTTTACACCCTCGTATCGCAACGGCAGTGCTCAGGATGGCAGATCTCAAGCCGGGGGACTCCATCCAACCAGGCAAGAATGCAGCTCTCGTTCGCGCTATCAAATGTCTCACGCTGCGTGTGCGCGGGCTTGCCAACAGCACAAATGCGCAAATTACACGTGGTGGTGCAGACCTTGCGGAATTCAACCCATCCACCCTCGCTTCAACACTCGCACCAAACGTCTACGCCTGCGGAGAGACACTCGACGTGGATGGACCATGTGGCGGATACAATCTCCAGTGGGCGTGGGCGAGCGGTCTTGTTGCAGGAGAGAGCGCCGCACTTGGCAGATAAGTCCGTTCGACAGTAGCACTTG
The DNA here is from genome assembly GCA_902796975.1 of uncultured Coriobacteriaceae bacterium. Taxonomy (GTDB): domain Bacteria; phylum Actinomycetota; class Coriobacteriia; order Coriobacteriales; family QAMH01; genus CADBRF01. Next base: position 10,863 of record CADBRF010000118.1, on the reverse strand, counting down.
GAGAGTCGCGAGATTGGAGAAGGCGCATGGAGATTGAATACAAATGGAAGTTGCCAGAAGGCACTTCTCAAGCTCGGCTTCTTCAAATGGTCGACAAAGAAGAGCAGCTCAGCCAAGTTAACAAGCTACATATGCATGCAATCTATTATGACACGCCTGATGGCGCGGTTGCCCGTCTTCATGGCGGGTTGCGTCTTCGACGTGAGAATGAGAAATCCGTGTGTTGTCTGAAACTTGCAGCCATAGGTGCGGACGGCTGCAAGACGCGTGAAGAGTATGAAGTCGAAGCACAGACCATTGAAGAAGGTCTCGCCAAACTGCCTCTGGCGGGGGCTCCACATGATATCTGCGAGGAGCTTGTGTCGGGGCAACCCGTTCCGGAGTGCGAAACCGAATTTGACCGCTTGGCCTATACGCTGTGCGCTGGAGCAGATGATGATGCTTTCCAAGCTGAGCTCGCTATAGACCGCGGAGCGCTCAGGCGGGCTGAGGGCGAGGCCCCCATCAGCGAGGTAGAGCTCGAGTTCAAGGCTGGATCGCAAGAGGCTTTCCACGCTTTTGCGGCTACCTACGCCAAGGCAAACAAACTCGAGGTGGAACCCCTGTCCAAGCTCGCACGTGCCATGTCCCTTTGAGTTCTTGTTGCTCCAGAATGCGAGCTGGGGGATGCATGTTTGCGTTCGCGGCATGACGAAACTGACGTACGGATTGCGCTCGCGGTGCGGTGGTAAGGTGGGCGTGCTGGAACCTTACGGTTGAGTACAAGGCAAGCAGTGTACAGCATCGCCTGCAGAAGAAAGGGAATGTCATGACCTGGAATAAGCCTATGCCCGAACATCCTGTTGTTGCCGTTGCCGGCGCTACCGGCGTTGTTGGCCGTGAAATGCTCAAGGTTCTTGAGCAGAGGAATTTTCCCGCATCAAAGGTGAAGGCACTCGCTTCCGCGCGCTCCGCAGGCAAGACTGTTCCTTTCAAGGATGGCGAGATTGTGGTTGAGGAGATGACGCCCGAAAGCTTCGAGGGCGTCGACATCGCTCTCTTTAGTGCCGGCGCGGGCGTTTCCAAGAAGTTCCGACAGGCTGTTGTAGATGCCGGCTGTGTCATGATCGACAACTCGTCCGCTTTTCGCCAGGACGAGGATGTTCCTCTGGTGGTGCCTGAGGTCAACTCGCACGACCTCGCCTGGCACAGTGGCGTCATTGCCAATCCCAACTGCTCGACCATCGAGATGGTCGTCCCGCTCAAGGCACTGGCAGACAATGCTGGTGGCATCAAGCGCATCGTCGTGAACACCTACCAGGCTGCAAGCGGTGCCGGGATGAAGGCAATGAACGAGCTCTACAACCAGACCCGCGAGTTCCTCGACGAGGAGCCGCTCACCATCGAAGCCTTCTCCGACCAGATCGCCTTCAACGTTATCCCGCACATCGACGTGCCAGTTGGGGATGGCGTGTACAAGGAAGAGTGGAAGATGGTCGTGGAAACCAAGAAAATCTTCGGCGATGACTCTATCCAGGTTGCTCCGACCTGCGTGCGCGTTCCTGTTCTGCGTTGCCATGCCGAATCCCTCAATGTCGAGTTCAACGAGCCTATCGACGTTGACGCTGCTCGCAGGGCTCTCGAAGCCGCTCCAGGTGTTACTGTCGAGGATGATTACGAGAACTTCGTCTACCCCATGCCTGGCCTCAAGCAGGGCACTGACGATGTCTATGTCGGTCGTCTGCGTGCGGACACTACGGTAGAAAACGGACTTGCTATGTGGCTCGTCATGGATCAGATTCGCAAGGGAGCCGCGCTCAATGCCGTTCAGATTGCGGAGACTCTGCTGCCGCAAGCATAAGCTTCTAACTGCGCAAATGTGATGCACGAGGGGGATGGGAGAGCGATGTTCTCCCATCCCCCTCATTGCATGTCGCAGGAGAAAGTGGCTGGTTATTTCTTGCGGCGCTCGCGGGCAGTCATGTGGCTGCGATGGGCGGCAATGCAGGTGGCAAGATACCCGATTGCGAACAAGGCAGCGACCACCACAACGACCGGCCAGCCAGGGCCGTTCGTGCTCGCCTTCTGTTCAAGACTGCTCGAATAAAACGTGAGGTTGTATTTGATCTCATAAGGTTGAGAAAGTGCAGTCGTGTCGGCAACAACTCCTATAGGAGCATCGAATACATTTATTGGTATTTCAAAAATCGAGTTACCGCCATCGTTTACTGGATAATAGGTTTTACCGCCCACGATCATGTAATCGTAGAACTGACTGCTCCATTCGATACGCGCAACGCCCAGTCCGTCATTGAGTGTCACCTGACAGGGGTTGGTGAGTGATGCCCGGCCCGTGCCACCTTCGAGTGCCACGTAGCAGGTGTAGACACCGTTGGGCAGGTCCTTTACCGTACTGGATTCCTTCACGGCCTGCTGGGCGGAAGCGTCGAGGGCACTTGTTGGCATAGAAGCGGCAAGGAAGATAATGTGGTGGTCATACCAGAGATTCTTGCGACGGCTCAGAGCGGTGACTTCAACAGCGGAATTCAAGGAGGGAACGTCAATGGTATAGCAGTACCGGCCGTTTCCGTCCTCCTCGTGTTCAGCATATTCGCTGGAATCGGCCACACAGGCATCTGTTCCTACGCCCCGGTAAAGCTTGGTATAACCGCGGCCAGCAAGCGTAACCGTCGCTGTCATTGACCCGTTAGTCACGGTGAGCTGGCAATCTACGATATCGAAGAGATTCGAGTCAGTGCGAACGGCAACGGTATAGGTACCGTCTTTGATCTGGTTGCCATAGATAGGCGTGAGGTTCTCCGCATCCAGCTGCATACGCGACCCATAGTCGGTGTAGCTCGCCGGTTGACCTTCGCCTGCATAAGCTCGCTGACCAGGCGCGATAAGCGCTGCAACAAGCAGGAGCAAGCCCAGCACCAGCGTTGCAAACATCTTCCGATATGTCCTCGCAGCACCCATCAGTAGAGCTTCTCCTTGATGAGCTTGTAATCGATGACGAAAAAGCCAATTGCGTAGATGCAGAGCGTCACAACAGACCACCAGGGAAAAGCCCATCCCAAGGCTGCCGCGCGAATGATTTCGGAAGAGTGAGTAAGTGGGAGCACCCAGATGATGCTCGCCACGACCGGTGGAAGAGAGCTCACGGAGAAGATGGTTCCGCAGAGGAAGGTCATGGGCGTGATGAGAATGGCGCCGAGCATGCCGAGATTCGGGCTGGAGTGTGCGAGCAGACCCGCCATGACACCCATCAACGAATAGACAAAGCAGGAGAGGAAGATGACAAGACAAAGCCTCAGGTTGAAATAAATGTCGGGCGTGAGAAAGAGGCCGAGTATGAGCATGATGAAACTGCCCAGTAGACCTTTTAACATGCCAATGACAGATTTGCCCAGGATAATTGATGCCGTGTGCATGGGGCAGAGGATGAGCTCGTCGAAGCTTGTGTAGAAGAGCCGCTGGATAAGAATCTTCTGGGAGGAAGAGGCAAAACCTGCGGTGAGCGTCGTGATAGCGATGATGCCGGGAATGACGTAGGCTATGTAGGAGACATCCGCCGCGCCAGTTGAGCCGCTCCGCATGCCATAGCCAAAGGCGAGCAGGTAGAGCAGGGGACTGACGAGCGAAGAGATGAGCACCGAGAACATGTTGCGCCTGAAATAGCAGAGATCGCCATACGCAACCGCATAGGTCTCGCGGAAGATGTTGTAGGGCTTGAAGCTCATAGCTTCCTCCCCGTGAGCTCGAGGAAGACATCTTCCAAGTTGGATTCCCGGATGGTGATATCGCATTTCTCTTCGACGGTTTTTGCCGCATCTGCCGCCGCTTCGCGTGTTGGGAAGAATTTCAGATGCTCGTGGTTTGCTTCGTCGGTAGTGATGAGCGCAACGGCGCCAACCATTGCCCGAAGCTCTTCGGGCGTCCCCAGCGCCACGAACTTGCCCTTGTTGATGATGCAGACGCGGTCGCACAGCTCCTCCGCTTCGTAGATGTAGTGCGTGGTGAGAAAGATGGTTGTGCCCTTGCTGCTGATAGTGCGAATCATCTCGTGGAGCAGATAGCGCGACCGCGTGTCGAGTCCGGTTGCTGGCTCGTCCATGAAGAGGATATCTGGGTTGTGAATGAGACTGCATACGATGGCAACGCGCTTCTTCCAGCCGCCAGAGAGGTCCTTGATGAGCTTGTCCATCTGGTCGCCGAGCTCCATGATTTCTACGAGCTCGTCCATGCTCCGGTATATCTCCTTGCGCGACATGTTCTGCATAAGACCGTGGAAAATGATGTTTTCCTTGACGGAGATTTCCTTCTCGAGGCTGTGCTGTTGCTGGATGATGCCAATATTGCGGCGCGCCTCAACGCGGTTGGCTATAGCGTCAATGCCGTGAATACGAATGCTGCCGCTGTCGGGGAGATTCATGGTGGTGAGGAGGGAGACCGTCGTTGTCTTGCCAGCGCCGTTGGGGCCGAGAAAACCGAAGATTTCGCCCTTGTGTACGGAGAGAGACAGGTCGTCAACAGCGATGAGCTTGCCAAAGCTTTTGGTGAGATGCTCAGCGGTGATTATGTCCTGCGTGGTCTCCATAGGTGAGAGTATGGCATATTTCGTGAACAAGTTCACCTAGCCGGATTTATAGCCTGCCAAAGGCATGTTGTCAGAAGGCCGGGGCTCTCGGTCGTGTAAGGGTGTACACTGCTGGCTAGCACATAAGCTTGACTGCAATGAAGGGGTCTAGACGGGGCGAACCCGTTCCACAGCGAGCTGGCGTTCATGTGAGAACCGGCAGCGGACGATCCGAACTTCCCCAGAGCAGTCCGGTTGAACAGCGTTGGCGCGTGCGGGCGATCCTCGGCGCGCGGCGGCAAGTAAGCCGGATCGGAGAGCAACCGTTATTGCTGCGCGAACTGTCTCAAGCAGGGCAGGTCATGTTCATGAGAGTCTTATCTCTCAAGCGTCTGCAACGCAAGCTCCCTCATCCGGCGAAAAGCCAGTAAGAGGGGAGCAGTTCAGGTGAGCGAGAGAAATGGCATGAAGATGACTGGCGCGCAGTGCCTCATCACGGCGTTGGAAGACGCGGGGGTCACGACGCTTTTCGGGTATCCCGGTGGTCAGGCAATAGATATCTATGACGCGCTTTACGACAGCAAAATCCTTCATCATGTTCTTGTCCGCCATGAACAGGGCGCAACGCATGCCGCTGATGGCTATGCTCGTGCTACCGGCAAGGTAGGAACCGTCCTCGTCACAAGCGGGCCCGGCGCTACCAACACCGTTACTGGCATCACCAATGCCTACATGGACTCTGTTCCCATTGTCGTCATTACCGGTCAGGTGCCCACACGCGTGCTCGGCAGCGACGCCTTCCAGGAATGCGACACCACCGGCATTACCCTGCCGGTTGTCAAGCACAGCTACCTGCTCAAAGATCCTAACGAGATTGCTCGAACGGTGGCGGAAGCCTACTACATCGCGCGCACGGGGAGACCGGGGCCTGTGGTCATCGATGTGCCAAGCGATGTGGCACAGGCGCAGGATATAGTCTATGAATTTCCCGCCGACGTGAAGCTTGCGTCGTACAAACCCACCTATCGGGGCAATAACAAGCAGGTAAAGCAGGCGGTACGCGCGCTTATGGAAGCAGGGAAGCCGGTCATCTATGCCGGCGGCGGCGTCATTTCGAGCGGTGCGGAGACAGAACTGCTGAAACTCGTGGAGACCCTTCACATTCCCGTGGTTGCCACCCTTATGGCAAAGACCTGCTTCCCTGCTGATAACCCCTATTATCTCGGCATGCCGGGCATGCATGGCGCTCGGTATGCGAACAGAGCGCTTCAGGAGAGCGACCTTATCATTGCGGTTGGAACGCGCTTTGCTAACCGAGTGACCGGGCGGGTTACTGGCTTTGCTCCACACGCAAAAATAATCCACATCGATATCGACCCCGCCGAGATCGACAAGAACAAGCATGCGGATATACCCATTGTGGGAGATGCGCGGCTGGTGCTGGCTGCTATCAACGAACAGCTTGCCAAACAGGATGCCCAGCCGCGTACTGCAGCTTGGATTCAGAAGATTGACGAGTTAGAAGACGAGTTGCCCCTCTCTTATGCCGACCGTGGGAGTGTCATCCAGCCTGAGCGGGCAATTCAGCTGCTCGACCAGCTCACCTGCGATGGAGTCGACACGATATTCACCACTGATGTCGGGCAGCATCAGATGTGGGCAAGCCAATATCTCGCATCGCCACGACGCCCCAGGACCTTTATCTCGAGCGGGGGAGCAGGAACCATGGGCTTTGGCCTTCCTGCTGCCATTGGAGCCCAGTTCGGTTATCCGGAAAGTCGCGTGATTTGCATAAGCGGAGACGGGTCGCTCCAGATGGACATCCAGGAAATGGCCACTGCCTACGAGAACAGCCTGCCTATCAAAGTTCTCCTTCTTAATAACAGCGTACTGGGCATGGTCCGCCAGATGCAGGACCTCTTCCATGGCAAGCGTTTTAGCCAGACAACGTTTACAGGCAATCCAGACTTCGTCAAGTTGGCAGAAGCCTTCGGCTGGAGTGGAGCACGTGTGGAAGACCCGGCTCTGCTCGAAGAAGCGCTTAGAGGCTGGCTTGCAACGGAAGGACCAGCCTTGCTCGAAGTCGTGATTTCGCCCGAGGAAAACGTCTATCCCATGGTGCCTTCGGGAGCAACGCTGGACGAGGAGCTTGTTGAGGATGCAACTGGCAAGCAGGAGGAGGAGGAATAAGGATGTCGAGGACCCTTTCCATTCTCGTGGATAACAAACCGGGCGTGCTCACTCGCGTGACAGGCCTTGTCGCCCGCCGCGGGTACAACATCGAGTCGCTGGCTGTGAGCATCACCGAAGATTCCAACCGCAGTTGCGTGACCATGGTGGTTGACGCCGATGAAGACGTCGTCCACCAGGTGACCAAGCAGCTCCACAAGCTTATCAACGTCTACAAGGTCGTTGACCTGACCGAGTCGGATTATGTGGACCGCGAGCTCGTCCTCTTCAAGGTCAACGCGGACCCCTCCCGCCGGGGAGAAATCGTCGAGCTTGTGAACATCTTCAGAGCCAAGATCGTTGACGTCAGCCAGACATCGCTCACCATTGAGATGACGGGCACCGATGACAAACTCGGGGCTATGGAGCGTCTTCTCAGAGAATACGGCATCAAGGAGATTATCCGCAGCGGAAAGATCGCCATTCCCCGCGGCTAGGGAACGGCGTCTACGCGGCAAGCCGTTACTCGTGGCTGGTATTTGGGGGCTCAGCTTCTACTGGGTCTCCTGTTATCTGGCACTCTCGCTTGGTGAAAGCAGGGCTAGAACCTCGGCCGCATTCAGGGTGGGAACGGGGGAAGCAGCTGCAAGCTTTCGATCGCCTGGGACGAGAAAATCTGCTTTGCAACGTATGGCGTCCGCCACAATAAGACAGTCTTCGAAGTCCCTGTGAACCTGATGGATCGACCCGCTCATGGCAACGTCAGTGAGCCCGACCGAGATGACTGTTGCGATATTGACGAGATTCTGGAGACACCCCCACGCATTTCATAATCGTCGGTAGGCTGCAATAAAAAATCGCGCCCGAGTGTTGGTCGGGCGCGATTGCATGGAAAACGATATGTATTAGGAGACAGTCTGTGCTATGGGTGACCCTGCTAGCATCTAGGCGCGGTCGGCGGTGACGTTAGCATTTGCCTTTTTCTCGCCCCTATCGAGCCCCAGAAGTGCCTTGACATCAGTTGCACAGGTAATAGAGCCGGCGATGATGCAGATGGCGCAGACAACGCCCAACAGGCTGGGAATAGTGCCCACGAGGAAGAAGGAAACCGGAATTGCCCAGGCGGAATAGGTGATGTTGATAGCCATAGAGCGAGCTGGTCCAATGCGAACGATTGCCTTGTAATAGCAAAGGTAGGAAATCGTGCCGATAACGCCCGCTATTACGATGACGGGCATCGCACTGCTGGTGGCGACCTCCAGCGTCACTCCCCACCCGCCCATGAGGGGCAAAAGCACGAGTGCGTAGGAAAGCATGGATGTGGTCTGGCGAATGAGGAGCGCGTGTTCGTCGGAGACATCGGGTTCCTTCATACCGTAGGCCATGATAACGGCCTCGGAACCCCAGCCCACAACGGTCATCATGGCGCCGAACACACCCAGGCTCCAGCTGCCGGGAACGGAGCTATCGGGGCTCCAACCCAGGACTGCAATGGCGATAAGGGCAACGAACAGGCCACCCCACTGGTAGGGACGCAGTTTCTCCTTCATCACGAAGTAGGAGAGTGCGCAGCCAAAGGCGGGGAAGAAGGCGGAGATGGCGGCGGTGTAAGAAGGGCCGATATTGTTAATGGCCATCACATAGCCGGTCATGCCAATGGGCGCGCCCAGAATAGATGCGAGAAGCATCCACTTTCCGCTCTTGGAGCGAAGCGCGTGCCAGCAGTTCTTGAGCTGACGTTTGACGCCCAGGTAGATCCACATGAAAGCTGAGGACGTGAAGTCATGCAGGAAGGTGCTGATAAAGGAAGCAAGCGCCACCGCCTGCCCAACGCTGAAGATGGTGTTCGAGAGTGCAATGGACAAAATGACCGTGTCAAATGCCCAGGTGAGAGCTGCTCCAAATGCGAATGGCATGATCTGATCCCTCCAAATGGGAACTAGGCGAGTGCCGATGCGGCGCGCGAAGTTGCGGTTGCGTTCTGCATATCTATAAGAAGTTCCTGATAGTTTTTCTGTGCGCGGGTGAAGCGTTTAATGCCATAGCCCTCGAGGCTCTTGTCATACCAGCAGCGTTGCTGGCCCCAGAGAGCCCAGAGGAAATCGATGAGGACGATGTTGATGGAAATGCGCTCGTCCTCATCAGGGGTGGCCGGGCGGCCAAAGTAGCTGCGCGTGAAGAGGTTGCGCTGCTCGGTGTTGTAGCCACTCTCGATAATGACGTCGGCAACGTCCCACATGGGGTCGTTCATTCCGCCGTACTCCCAGTCTACGAGGTACATACGGTTTTCCTTGAGGCTCTTGACGAAGTTCTCGCAGAGCGGATCGCAGTGACAGAGCGCGATTTCGCTATTCTCCATGCGATTGCGGTACTGGAACAGCTTTTCGCGAAATTCAGCATAACCCGGCCAGGTAATATCCTCGTGCCTTCTGATGAGCTTCTCATAGGAGGGAATCATCTCAAAAACGTTGAAACGGAAATCCACGGGGCTTCCGTTGTCATGGAGTTTGCGAAGTACTTTGCCTGCGAGCACCGTGTTTTCGGGCTCGCGCATGCTGTCAATATGCATGGTCTCCGCATCTTCGACATAGGCGACAACCTTATTGCCCGTCTTGTCATCGTAATAGAGGAGCTCATTATCGACGCCGATGCTGCTCGCGGCACGCGTGATGTCGCCCTCGATTTTGCGGTCGACCAGACCCTCGGTACCTGCCCCAGGCAAACGGAACACTGCATTAAGGTCGCCCGCAATAACGTGATAGTTGCGGTTGGTGAGGCCCCCGAGGCGCTCGGCAGTGAAATCGCCTGTGATGTCAAAAGCATCGCGGAGAATCTCGCGGATTGGCATGGCATCTTCTTCGGGCAGCAATGTAGAGGAGACCGCCAATTGCATCCTCTCCCTCTTAACTGGCGTGGTCAGTAATAACTGGTTGGGATTACATCTCCGAACCGACTGGTGATTATAGATTCATACTTTAGAAAAGTTAACTGAAAATTGAAAATGAAAAAATTCTGTGACTTCTCATCGTGGAATGGTATGTATTGAGCTCTGTGGGGTAGTGCCTGTGAAAACGATGCGTATTTGATATTGTGTTGGGTGAGCAGCATGTGACTCTGCTTAGCCCCAGTCCTCCCTAGCCACCAGCATCGGGACGACGTGAGCAACATCTTTGGCGCTCGATACACAGGCGCGGTTTCTGACTGAAGTCAGCGGTTGTCCAGAGTATTTGGGAGACTATGAAAAACGTTGGTGAACAAAAGAGTGACATGCATTCCGGCACACGAAGAATCGCCATCTCCTGGTTGCTTGTTGCAGCTTGGGCGTGCCTTATCTTTGCGATGAGCGCCAAGACAGGCCAAAGCCTTGATTCGGGTATGGACCTTGTCGTCCTTGTCAAGCGCTGGCTCCAGAGCTTGGTGGGCCCGGGGAAAGATGTCTCCCCGCTTGGCCATTTTGCCGAGTATTTTGTCTTTGGCCTGTTGCTTGCCAATGCCGTGCGCCATCATCGCGCGGGATGGGCAGTCGTGCTCATTGCAGCGGGTATTGCGAGCATCTATGGGGCAACCGATGAATTCCACCAGCTTTTTGTCCCCCAGCGGAGCTGCGATCCTGCGGATTGGGTTGTGGATACGATCGCGGCGCTGGTGGGAGCCACCATTTTTTATTTGGCGTGGAGGTACAAGAGCCGGCAACGCCAAGGAGGGCGGAGGTAGCTCCGCCGCTACTGGTTCTGCTTGGGCTGGTTGGGAACGTAGGCGATGCCCAGCGGGGAGTATCGGAACACTGAGGAATACTCGACTTCGTCTCTCTTCTGCGGCATATAAGGGGCTGCAGGTACCCCAGACTCGCGGGCTTTCTCTGCGCGGCGCTTTGCCATTTTCTCGTCGACCATCATCTTGAGGTAATCGCCGTTCTCAAAGCGGATGAAGCGTTTGCGGAGCATGACGACGAAGTCCTCGTCGCTATGGCCACCCAGTTCGCTCTGCTCGGCAGAAAACTCCTCATCGATTGCCTTGCTGAGCTTGGCATATTCCTCCGCTGCGGAATTCACGGCGGATCCCCCGGCAGAAGCGCCAACTCCCTCGGATTCGTTTGGCGAGGGTTTGTTCGATGCCTTGTCGCTGTCCATACTTCC
>CADBRF010000117.1 GCA_902796975.1 uncultured Coriobacteriaceae bacterium | reverse complement strand
GGAGAAGGGCCTCGTGCGCGAAGTGGGCAGGGAGAAGACCCTGGGTGCGGCTATACTCTATGGTACGACGACCAAGTTTCTCGAGCATTTCGGCCTTGCGAGCTTGCGAGACCTTCCGCCCTTGGAGCAGTTCGCGCCCGATGAAGCGAGCAGACAGTTCATCCGTGAGCGCTTGGGCGGTGGCTCGGTGCAGATGATGCAGCAGGGCGCAGCCGGCGATGGATTCTCCGATGAAGAGATAGAGGACGATGATGACATACCAGAAATCAGCTAACGGCGGCAGACGCGATTCCGGGAATGTCTCGCGTGACGGGCACAATTTCACTCCTCGCAACAGCCGTGGCGGACAGGATAGCAACAACCGTGGTAAATCTGGCAACCGTCGAAGCGGAAATGGCGGGCCAAGCAACCAAAGAGCAGGCGGCAACCATCGCAACCAAGGTGGCGGGCGCCAGCAGCGTGGCAACAACCGCGGCGGCTGGCAGGCGGAACGCGATAGCGGCAGCAGCTATCGGAGCCCCCGGAGCGGAAGAGTCCAGTGGACTCCCGATGCCCAGACCAGTAGCAGACCAAGTGCCAATTCCTCTTCCCGCGGACCGAAGGGCAGCAATGCTGCGGCATCCGAAGGCCCTATGCGTCTGCAGCGCTTTCTCGCTCGTGCCGGTGTTGATTCCCGCCGTGCCTGCGAGGCGCTCATCACCGATGGACGCGTGAAGGTGAACGGCGTGGTGGAGCGAGAGCTCGGCACCAAGGTCGACCCGGCGCATGACCGTGTTGAAGTTGACGGCAGGGAAGCGACGCTCGAGCAGGCTGATGTCACCCTCATGCTCTACAAGCCCTATGGATATGTGACCACCATGAAAGACCCGCAGGGCCGCCCCTGCGTGGCCGATCTCATCCCGCTTGACCGGTATCCAGCTCTTTTCCCGGTTGGACGTCTCGACCACGACGCGACAGGTCTTCTGCTCTTCACGACTGATGGCGATCTGGGCGAGGCGATGCTCCATCCGCGCTTCAAGGTCCCCAAGACCTACGAGGTGCAGGTGGCAGGCATTCCCACCGATGATGAGCTGGATGCACTGCGTGATGGCATTCTCCTCGAAGATGGCTGGACTTCTCCCGCGGAGGTCTATCCAGAAGGCACGCGCGGCATGAGCGCCTACATGACCATCATCATCCGCGAGGGCAGAAAACGCCAGGTCAAACGTATGTGCCTGGCAATCGGCCACCGCGTGCTGAGGCTCCACAGAAGCGAATTCGGCCCGCTTGACCTCGGCGATTTGCGCGAGGGGGAGTGGCGCATCCTCACCGATGGCGAGGTGCGCGCCCTCAAGGAAGCTGCCGGTCTCGAAGCGTAGAACGGGAGGGGAGCTATGGAAGATCAGAAACGTGTAGACGAAGCGGGCGAAGAATCCCTCATGAGTGCTGGGATGAACGCAGCCTTCGCCGCTGAAGACGAGAGAAGCTCCAAGATTCTCGTGATGCGCCACGGGCAGACGGAATTCAATCTGGATCATCGCTTTCTCGGTTGCGTGGATGCTCCGCTTACCAAACTGGGTGAAGAGCAATCACGAGCAGCCGTTGCTGGTCTTGTTGCCTGGAAGCCCGACCGTGTCATCACCTCGCCCCTCCTTCGCGCACGGGTGGCGATTGCAGAACCGGCAGCGCGAGAGCTGGGTGTCGAATGCATCGTCGACGACCGCATCAAGGAGTTTGACTTCGGGCCACTCGAAGGCATGGCAGTTGATGAAGCGATAGCCGCAGGCCTTCCATTCCCCTGGGGAGAGACCGCTTCATCCTGGCCTCCTGCGGGAGGAGGGGAGACGATGCCCCATTTTCTTGCCCGCGCGGCAGAAGCTGCTCATGAATACGAGCGTCTCAAGGGAAGGACGGCCGTCATTGCCCACGGTGGCATGATGCGTGCCCTCTTTTCTGCTTGGCTTGGGCTCGATGTGGAGAAGTTCAACCACTTCATCGTGGACAACGTCCGCTCCTACATCTTTCGGGCTCAACCTGGCTTTGTTGCCCTGGAGCATGCGAGCGTGGAGCCCGATCTCCTTGAGCGGTACGTAGCCGAGTAGTTTTGTCGCTCGGGTGCCTCCTGGCGGTCGAGTGCCTTTGCCAGCGACTTGTAGTATCCTAAACGAGTTTTGTGTGAAACGCTGTAGTTCAACTGAAAGAGAGTCTGTTTACCATGCCCAACGAAGGTAGCTTCGAAGCCGCGAAGAAGAAGAGCGACCAGATTCGCGCTGATTTCGCTGTCCATCCCGAAAAATACACGATGCTTACCGGCGACCGTCCGACCGGACGCCTCCATCTCGGTCATTACTTCGGCACGCTCAAGGGGCGCGTCGAACTGCAGAACATGGGCGTCAAGACCAACATCATCATCGCCGATTACCAGGTCATCACCGACCGCGATACCACCGAGCACATCCAGGACAATGTCTACAACATGGTCATCGACTACATGGCCTGCGGCATTGACCCCGAGAAGAACATGATCTTCGCCCACTCCGCAGTGCCGGCAGAAAACCAGCTCATGCTCCCCTTCCTTTCGCTCGTGAGCGAATCCGAGCTCGAGCGCAACCCCACGGTCAAGGCTGAGCAGGAGGCGAGCGGACACGCCCTTACCGGTCTGCTGCTGACCTACCCCGTGCACCAGGCATGCGACATCCTCTACTGCAAGGGCAACGTCGTTCCCGTTGGCAAGGACCAGCTTCCGCACATCGAGATTACCCGTACCATCGCTCGCCGCTTCAACGAGCGCTACGGGAAGGTATTCCCCGAGCCTGAAGCTGTCCTTTCCGATGTCATCGAGGTCCCCGGCCTGGATGGCCGCAAGATGTCTAAGAGTTACCACAACGGCATCTCGCTCTCTATGACCGCTCAGGAAACGGCCAGGATCATCAAGAAATCTCCCACGGATTCTGACCGCAACATCACCTTCGACCGCGAGAACCGCCCCGGCGTTTCCGCCCTGCTCACTACCGGTGCGCTCTGCAGTGGCCGCACCGAGCAGGACATTGCAGCCGAGATCGGCAACGGTGGCGGTGGAGCCCTGAAGGCATTTGTCACCGAGGCAGTGAACACCTACTTGGCGCCCATCCGCGAGCGCCGCGAGGAGCTCGTCAATGATATGGATTACGT
>CADBRF010000116.1 GCA_902796975.1 uncultured Coriobacteriaceae bacterium | reverse complement strand
TCAACTACGCCATCAGCGTGCTCGTCATCTCCTGCCCTTGCGCGCTCGGCCTGGCGACCCCCACCGCCATCATGGTTGGCACGGGGCGCGGCGCATCCCACGGCATCCTCATCAAGGACGCGGATTCGCTCGAGACCTCGGGCGAGGCAAAGACCGTCGTCTTCGACAAGACCGGAACCATCACGAGCGGCAAACCCCAAGTCATCGACATTTCTGCAGGTCAAAGCACCGATGAGAACGAACTCGTTGCCTTGGCGACTGCCATTGAGAGCCTCTCCGAGCATCCGCTTGCCCAGGCGGTTGTGGACTACGCCCAGGGTCAGGGCATCGCTTCTGCGGCAGGTTCGGTTACGGATTTCGAACAGATCCCCGGCGAGGGCATCCGTGCCAGCGTTGGTGGAGATGAGGTGCTCGCCGGCAACCTCCGCATGATGGAAAGCCACGGGGTCGCCATCGCCGACGCCACTGTCATCTCTGAAGCCTATGCGGACCAGGGCGCCACTCCCCTCTTCTTCGCCCGCGATGGCAAGTTGCTCGGCATCATTGCCGCGGCCGATGCCATCAAGCCCACAAGCGAACGCGCGATTGCCGAGCTCCGGGCCATGGGCATCCGCACCGTCATGCTCACAGGCGACAACGAGCGGACGGCTGCCGCAATCCAGAAGCAGGCAGGTGTCGACACGGTTATCGCCGGCGTTCTGCCGGGAGACAAAGAGCGTGAAATCGCCAAGCTCTCGGATGAGGGCCGGGTCATCATGGTGGGCGACGGCGTCAACGACGCTCCCGCGCTCGCCCGCGCCGATGTTGGCGTGGCGATTGGCAACGGTACCGACATCGCCATCGACAGCGCAGATGTCGTGCTCATGAGAAGTGACCTCATGGACGTCCCCACGGCGGTTCAGCTCTCCAGGCGCACGCTAAGGACCATCAAGCAGAACCTCTTCTGGGCTCTCATCTACAACGTCATCTGCATCCCCATCGCGGCAGGCCTCTTCAGCTGGGCGGGCCTCACCATCAACCCCATGATCGGTGCAGCAGCCATGGGATTCTCCTCGGTGTTCGTCGTCTCCAACTCGCTCCGCATGCGAGCATGGAAGCCCAGCTTCACCACGCCCGAGGTGGAGGCAGAAACGCCAGCGACCCCTGTTGCAACACAGATTCCCGAAGCAGTGAGCGCGCCTGTTGCTTCCAGCGAACCTACAGCCAGCATGGAAACTGCAGCTGTCGCGAGCGAGCCTGTCGCCAGCGCAAAGCCCGCTGAGTCGGAACCAACCTTCCCCGAGCCGCCAGCAGAGGCGACCATCGCCAAGACCTTCGACGTCGATGGCATGATGTGCAAGAACTGCGTGGCGCATGTCACCAAGGCGCTTGAAGGTGTGGACGGCGTGGTTCGCGCGGACGTTTCCCTGCCCCGGAGCGCCGTTGCCTACCTTAGCCACGAGGTCGACAATCAGGTTCTCATCAACGCCATTGTCGAGGAGGACTACGAGGCAGAAGTGGTTTCAACCGCCCCAGTTCATGCGGCGGAATAGATACGTAAAGCTATGAGATTGGAGAACACGATGGAAAAGAAGCTCACCGTTACGGGCATGATGTGCGAGAAGTGCGAAGGCCGTGTCAAGAAGGCCCTCGAGAAAATTGACGGCGTGGAGTCCGCAGTTGCAGACCACAACACCGATTCCGCTGTGGTCACGCTTTCCGCTGATGTGGCCGACGAGGCCCTCGTCGCAGCTGTTGTTGACGCTGGTTACGAAGCCAAGATGGCATAGAGACCCATAACGCTACATATCCCAGAAAAGGGCGCTTGACATGTATGTGTCGGGCGCCCTTTTTATGTGTGAAGCCGCGGAAACCATCCGATGCTTTGGCTGTGTCAACTAATTGGATGGTGTCAATCGTTCGCTGAGGGCGGTTTCTTCCTTCCCTGAACGGATTGGGGAACTGGAATCGTTCACTGAAGGTTGAAACAGGTTTGAGCGAACGGGCCAAGGTGCTGGGGACACTCCGCGAGGGCTAAAACTGGCTTGGATGAACGAGCTGAGGGGCTAGAGCCGTTCCGCGGGGGCTGGGACCAGCTTGCACGAACGGGCGCGGAGCATGCACGACTCGTACTTGCCGGGGGACAAAAACTTGCCATCATAGGGATAGGAGCACCGCGCACTCCCCCGCCGGCTGGAGCGCCCGCCCGGCTTGAACCGGGAACAGCCTGTTTACCTGCCGGAAAAGGTCAGGACCCTAGAGTTGGACAGAGAGTGAACCCGTAAAAGGAGGCCTCATGTCGCTATTTTCGAAGAAGAGCAAGCCCAAGCAGCCCGAAAAGCCCAAGTTCGAAACCCGTATCGACAGCAACGACAACCTCTACCCGCTGCTCGGCCCCCGCGGGCACGATGACCTGGAATCTGTCATCAACGACTTCGACGAGGTAACGCGCTGCTACCGCGAGTTCAATTTCGTCTGCGGACCCGATTTCGAGACCAAGAAAGGCAAGAAGAAGCTCGAGCAGGGATGCGAGAACTTTGGTGCCATGGGCGCCGGGAAAATCTACTTTGTTGCTGCCTGCACCGTCTTGGGCAACTACAAGAGGGGCTTTTTGATCGCGGAGGACGGCTTCTATTTCGTGGACAACGATGGGACGCCCGGCCACTATAGCTGGGAACAATATGATGCGGCAACCGTCAGGCACTCGTATACTGACATAAAGATCGAAGACCACCAGTTCCTCACGGCCGAAGCGGAAATGCTCGGCTCGCTGCTGGAGTCGCTGCAGAACAAGTAGAGCAAGCAGGACAACCGCATGGGCAATGCAACACGGAGGGTTTCATCCCAGCCGTGGGCACGAGCGTTGCCAGGACCCAGCTGCGCGCGGGCACCGAGGGGATTCACGGCGACTATGATGTCATGGAGCGCGGCAACCCGATGTACTTCTACGCCGATGAGTACACGCCCACTATGTTCCTCTGGCACTCCGAGAAATACGATGTAAATGAGGCCTACGACTTCACCGGATACCTGACAGCGGCGGCAGACGAGGGCGATGCCGAGAAGGTATTGGGTCTCTTCTCCCCCGCCGCGCGAGAAAAATGGCAGGTCAGCGAGGCAGACGCCCAGCAGCTCATCGATACCCTGGGGCAGGTGGAATCCTTCAGCGGGGGCATCGTGCGCGAGGAGAACTTTGCCACCTACACAAACGGCACCGGATTCACCGGACAGAACTACTTTGTCGCTGCTAGATACCTCTGCAAGACCGACAGCGGCTATGTGTTGCTGAACCTCCGCTACTTCCGGGAATACGACGATGACAGCAGCTATATAGGGCTGTGGTCTGCGGAGGCGGAAGAGCGCGATAGCGGCGAGTGGACCAGGTTCCGGACGCAGTTGCCAGCGCGGGAAGCCGGGGTGAGGGCAGAGCGGTAGGTGTGCGGGAGGCTAGAAACGTCAACCATTTGGGCAGCATACTCAGCGTACGTTTATAATTCTTCCCATCAGAAGAGATAGGAAACTCGTATGAATGCTGCCCCTGTTGCATTAACTGTGCTGCTCTCGAATTCAAGCCAACGATTTGTCATTCCCGTATACCAGCGCCCCTATTCTTGGGACGAAGACCAGTGCGTCCAGCTTTGGGAAGATATCCTCTACGTGGGCAAACGCCCGGCTGACAAGCATTTCACCGGTTCGGTTGTCTGGATTCAAGATGGAACCATGTCTGCCGCCGGCGTGACACCGCTGTTGCTCATCGATGGTCAGCAGCGCGTAACAACGGTTGTGTTACTGATGGTCGCACTCGCCGAATACGCTCGCGACCACAAAGACGAGCCGCTCCATTTCTCCTACGAACAGATTGTCAACGGCAACTATGTTGTCATGCCTTACCAGCAGGGCGATGACCGTTATAAATTGACACTCTCCCAAGGTGATACTGCCACACTCAAATCCATCATCGATCATCTTGTCGATCCTGATAACAAAGTGGATGAGTCATCTGCTCGCATCATCAACAACCTGAATCTTTACAGAAATCGTCTCGAAGCCATTTCAGACGTTAATCAGGTATGGGATGGACTGCAGCGTCTGGAGATCGTGTCGATTTCCCTCGACCAAGGGCGCGACAATCCCCAGCTCATTTTCGAGTCTATGAACTCAACCGGCAAAGATCTCTCTTCGGCAGACCTCATCCGCAACTATGTGCTTATGGGTCTACCCATGGATGAGCAAGAGAAGATGTACCGCAACCATTGGCGCGTAATCGAGGAAACACTCGGTCCTGACGTCTACGACAGCGTTTTCGATGACTTCATCAGGAACTACCTTACAGTCCAATACGCTCCGGAGTCGCTCGCAAAGCGCGATGTCTATCCAGCGTTCAAGCGGCACGTAGTCAACAATGGCTATGACAAGGATGGAAACATTGTTGAACTTCTGAAGGAGCTCGAGCGCTTCGCGCGCTACTACGCCTGCATCACAGAAGGCGCAGCGAAAGATCCTGACATGAAGAGGATTCTCGACAGTATAGCTAAGTTAGATACGTCAACGCTTAATCCGTTGCTTCTCTCCTTCTACGACGATTATGAGGCGGGAGCGTTCGATAAAGAAGACTTCTTGTCCATGCTCACGACTACAGAGTCGTATGTTTTCCGTAGAGCAGTATGTGACTGCGCGAGCAGCTCATTCAACAAATTCCTGCCATCAATTATCGCCCGGTTGAATAATGTCCAGGATAACGAAGGAAATTACAGCGAAGCATTCGAAGCGATGCTCTTGAACGAGGCGGGCACAAATAGGCGGTTTCCGACTGATGCTGAGTTCGAGCGCGAGTTGCTGGCACGTGATTCATATCACTTTAAGAAGTCACTTTACATGCTCTCCAAGCTTGAAAATTCACATCATCCAAAAGACGAAAGGGATTTCTTTAACGGCACATACACTATCGAGCACATCATGCCCCAGAACGCGCTGGCGCATGTGGAATGGCGCGACATGCTCGGGGAGAACTATGAGGAGAAGTTTGAGACCGGCATCAACAACTTAGGGAATTTAACACTGACTGCCTACAACTCCGAGTTATCGGATGGGACATTCGAAGAGAAGAAGGGCCGCGCAGTTGGTGGATACGGCAAAGAATACATCGTCATCTCGGTAGCTCTTAAGGATGCAACAAAATGGGATGTTGACGAAATTACCACCCGTGCAAAACTGTTGGCGGACGAAGCGCTGAGCATTTGGGAACTTCCAAAACTAGACGATTCCACTCGCCTGAAATATCTACCTGAAAAAAAGGGCGAGACAAGCAAAACCATTCGATTCCGCGAGTTGGTCTCAAATGGAATCATATCCGCTGGTACCAACATCATTAGCACAAGCCCCAGCTACCCAGGCACCGCAGAGGTCACAGCAGTTGGGACGATACGTTTGGAAAATGGTGAAGAATTCAATAGCCCCTCTCTCGCTGCCAAGCGATGTGTCGCATTGGCTGGTGGATCGGGGGCGAGGAATGGTTGGTCTTTCTGGAAAACTGAGGATGGAATTCTTCTTGATGAACTGAGAAAGAAACTCACAGCGGCCGGAGCGGGATCGGTAACCGCTGACAACAAGAAGTTCCGTATGATGTTCTGGGACGGTTTCTACGATTTCTGCAGCGCTGATCCAGCATTCGTCGGGGCTTTCGAGGACCCCTCGTATCGCACACTGAACAAAGACGCCTGGGCAAGCTTCGGCATCGGAGAAGGCAGTTTCCACCTCGATGCTAACCTTTACGCCCGTGATGGATTTATAGGCGCAGACATCTGGTTTAGCACGGTTGATAAATATCTCGAGCTGATAAAACACCGTGACGACGTCGACAACGCCCTCCAGTCCCCCGATGCAGAAATTCATTGGGACTCCGCTGACGAGCAGAAAAAGTCGAGGAGCCTGTTGGTAAAGAAAAAGGCGGACTTTGACAATGACGATTGGGATGGCATGTACGCTTGGATTGCAGAATACCTCTGTAAACTCAAGGCGATTTGCGTCGAGTACTTAATTAGCAGCGAAAATTGAGCCGTCCCGAACGTGATTACTGAAAAACCGAAGGTTTTTGACTGTCTGGGCAACTACGCCATGATAGGCAGCGAGGCGAACAGCAAAGGGTCCAATTGGAGCCCGAAGGCGAAGCTGAACCCCTATTTGGATACCTCAAAGAAGATAGCCCCCGTGAGCGTCGCGTCGCTAAAGTTCATGATCATGATGCAAATGTGCAGGGACAACGACGGGAAACGCGACCCGGGGCATGAGTGGGACTTCGAGGACATTGTTTTGCACCAGGAGAAAATGCTGCGGGTGCTGAGCGAGGAATAAGATCAGATAGAGCTCAATAAAATAACACTCTGCTGGGCGGCGAGAGCGTTATCTACCGCGCTTCCGATGGCTCGCACTATGAGAAGCGCGGCAACAACGAGCCGGCGTGCATCGATGACGAGATTCCGTTCGAGATTCCGGAGAGCTGGGAATGGTGCCGATTCGAAGCAGCTCTAATCAATCGCGATTCAGAACGCGTACCCGTATCAGTTGCCGAGCGTGAGCACCGAGCAAAGATTTACGACTACTATGGCGCATCGGGGGTAATTGATCAGATTGATGATTACCTGTTCGATAAACCTTTGCTTCTAATCGGCGAAGATGGCGCGAACTTGCTCAACCGAAGCACTCCTATCGCATTCATGGCAAGAGGACATTATTGGGTAAACAACCATGCGCATGTTCTCGATGGTGTATCTACCGAATATCTTGAGTATGTTGCTCTTTTCATCAACTCGATATCCCTTGCTCCATATGTGACCGGAACGGCACAGCCAAAGATGAATCAACAACGGATGGGTACAATTCTCTTGGCTATTCCCCCTGAAGAGGAACAGGGGCGAATCCTGGCAGCAATACAGAGCATTGAATCATATATAGACGAGTACGGCGCCCTCGAAGACGCTCGCGAGTCCCTGGACACTGCACTTCCCGACCGCCTTCGCAAGTCCGTTCTCCAGCAGGCTGTCCAGGGCAGGCTCGTGCCGCAGGACCCCAACGATGAGCCGGCGTCCGCCCTGCTGGAGCGCATCCGAGAGGAGCGCCGAGAGCTCGTCGCCGCCGGCAAGGCGAAGCCTCCCAAGGACGGCGAGAGCGTCATCTACCGCGGTTCCGATGGCGGGTACTATGAGAAGCGCGGCAAGGACGACGCTCAGCCGATCGAGGTGCCGTATGACGTGCCTGATTCGTGGGAGTGGACAAGATTTGGGTCGCTGATTGAATTGACATCGGGAGTCGACCTCGCATCCAGCGAATATAACGACAAGAATAAAGGCATTCCATATCTGACAGGCGCATCGAATTTCGAAAATGGGGACCTGATTGAAAACAGATGGACAGAAGCGCCCAAGCGGATTTCGCATAAAGGGGACCTGCTGTTCACCTGCAAAGGAACTATTGGAGAAATGGCGATTAACAGGTTTGATAAGGCTCATATCGCTCGGCAGATAATGGCAATTGCACCCTATGACGAAGATTGCCTTGAGTATATCGAGCTATTTCTCTCCTCAATGGTCGAAGCTGTCAAGAAAGAGGCACATGGAGTAATACCGGGCATAGAACGAAAGACGCTTCTCGAAGCTTTGTTTCCCATGCCCCCGATTCAAGAGCAGCGGAGAATTAACGATATCGTGCGCAGATCCATTTCTCTATTGAGTTAGCACATCCTCCATGTCGGAAAGAAAGGAGAACTGGCATGGAGGATTACGCACGCTATCTGAGGAACAAGGCATTTTCAGAGAACACCATCTGTTCTTACACTTGCGCCGTCAACCAGATGCTCTCAAGGTTCGGCCATGAGATAACGGATGAGAAACTGTTAAGCCACAAAGACTGGCTTGCTGCAGAACACTCGGTAAAAACGGTTAACACGCGAATTACCGCCATCAACTCATATCTTGATTTCATCGTATACGACGGCATCCGTTTAAAAGGGTTGCGCGTCCAGCAGAAGCCCTTTCTCGACAACGTCATCAGCCAGGAAGAATACGAGCTGATGAGAGACTCGCTTCTTGCCGATGGCGAAATGTTCTGGCATTTTGTGGTGCGGTTCCTGACTTGCACCGGCGCGCGTATTAGCGAGTTGCGGATGTTCACCTGCGGCGATGTTCGAACTGGACACCTCGATATCGTATCTAAGGGCCAGAAGCTAAGAAGAATAAACGTCCCCGCATTGCTGCAGAAGGATGCATTGCAATGGATTGATAAAAGCGCATCAGACGAAGACTACGTGTTCGCACGAAGCGGTGGAAAGCCAATGACATCACGCGGTATTTCGATGGGCCTAAAGCGCTTCGCAGTGAAATATGGCATCAACCCTGATGTCGTGTATCCGCATTCATTCCGACACCGGTTCGCCAAGAATTTCATTGCCCGCGACCCTGACATAGCGTTTCTGGCAGATTTGATGGGACACGAGAATATTGAGACCACGAGAATATATTTGCGTCGCACTGCGGTAGAGCAGCGCGACGCTGTGGACGCCACTATAGATTGGTAGCTGATAGTGAGAGGCTACCGAACCTATCTGCAATGCGATATTGTTCTTGAACCGGAGGGACCGGAATCAAAGCATTTTCCAAGTCGCGGAGTTTTATTCCGGGTACGGTAGTCCCCATGCCTAATCGCTTGAACTCGTCCAAATGAGACTCAAACCACAATCTCAAGTACGGTGCAGGAAGCGGAGTTTGGACAACCTTCAAATCTTGGTTGATTGCGCACTCAATTCTGGAAATAATCGTTTTCCCTGGTACTAGCCTAGTGGAGACGATGATTTGCCCCGGTTTGCAAATGGAGATTGAAGGCTTGCTTGCCAAGCCTTCCTCCGTGATGGAATCAAGGGTGCTTTCAAGGTAATCTCCGTGGACATCCTTCATCGAAGCCCAGGGTATATCACCGTTCCAAAATCTAGGGTTTCCTTTATCTGGTGTTCCGCCGCCTGAAAAATAAGCAAGGCTTCCGAGCCTGCTCCATTCCCAGCTTTCAGGAATCTCGAACGGGATCTCGTCGTCGATGCAGACCGGCTCGCCCTTGCCGCGCTTCTCATAGTACCCGCCATCGGAACGGCGGTAGATGATGCTCTCGCCGCCCTTGGGCGCCTTCGCCCTGCCGGCGGCGACGAGCTTGCGCCGTTCCGCTCGTATGCGCTCCAGGAGAGCACAGGCCGGTTCGTCGTCCGGGTTCTGCGGGACGAGCTTGCCCTGCACCGCCATCTGCAGAACTGATTTGCGCAGGCGGGAGGGTAGCTCAGAATCTATTGTTACACGGGCATCTTCGAGGACACCGAAGCTAGGCACCATGCGCATTACCATTGCTAGCTTATCAGCTATCCGGTTTTGTTCATTAATAGGAGGCAATGGAAACAACGTAGACGATACTTGTCCAGGGCTAATATGAGGCACGCTAATTCCAGTCATGTCATTATGAACATGCGACGAGAACAGCGTGCTATTCAGTACAGCATTTGCGTATCGAACTGAGCAGTCATTGATGCCGCGGATTCGAAGAACACGTTGAACTAGGAATGTGTTGTCAGCATTGGTGATTACTGCAGTTCTTAGGCCATTTTTAATCCAAGGTCTATCTAGTCCTAGCAAGAGATCCCCGGGCTGCAATCTGAATTGTTCAGCTCCGTCTGGTAAGACGTCCAAGAAGACAGTTTCATCCCAGCGCACTGTTCCCACATCAAGATTAATCCCACGTAGAAGACGAAATTGTCCGTGCGTTTTGAAAGCAGAGCTCTTAAACGCGAACCCAGATAGCAAGTCCATAACTTGCCCTAGCCTACACCACACCCAGCTCTCCGGAATCTCGAACGGGATCTCGTCGTCGATGCAAACCGGCTCGCCGTTGCCGCGCTTCTCATAGTGCGAGCCATCGGAAGCGCGGTAGATGACGCTCTCGCCGCCCTTGGGCTTCTTGATCTTCTTCTCCTTGATGAGCTGCGCACGTTCCGCCCGGATTCGCTCGAGCAATACCGAAGCGGGCTCGTCGTTCGGATCCTGCGGCACGAGCTTGCCCTGCACGGCCATCTGGAGAATCGAGTTCTTGAGGTCCTTCGCCTTCATCTAGGCCTCGATTCCGAGGATGTCGCAGATCTGCTTGAGCTTGGCGTCGATCTCGCGGTCGAGGGTCTCGCGCTTTGCCTTGTACTGCTTGATGAGCTCGTCGGGCGGCAGGATCTCCTCTTCCTCATGTGGAAAGCCACACTGGTCGAAGTTCAGCTGCAGGTCCTTCAGCTCTTGCGCGGTGAAGTACTTCGCCTTGGGGCTCCCGTCCACCTCGATCTCCTTGCGGTCGTCCCACCACTCGACGACCTTGTCGAAGTGCTTGAGCTGGATGGGCTTGGTCTTCGAGAAGTGCTTGTAGCCTTCCGGCATGTCCATGCGGTAGAACCAGGTGCCCTCGGTCTTCTTGCCGTTCTCGAAGAAGAGGATGTTGGTGGTGATGCTCGTGTACGGCGCGAAGACGCTCCCCGGCATCCTCACGATGGTGTGCAGGTTTAAGTCGTCGAGGAGCTTGCGCTTGAGCTCCAGCTTGGCGCCGTCGGAGCCGAACAGGAAGCCGTCGGGCAGAATGACCGCCGCGCGGCCGTTCGGCTTCAGGCGGTACATGATGAGCGCCATGAATAGGTCCGCCGTCTCGGAGCTCCTGAGCGCTATGGGGAAGTTCGCCTTGATGACGTCCTGCTCGCTGCCCCCATAGGGCGGGTTCATCAGCACCGCGTCGTAGAGGCCGTCCTTCTGGTCCTTGTAGTCCCTTATGTCCTTGTCGAGCGAGTTCGTGTGGTAGACGCGCGGGTCGTCGATGTCGTGCAGGAACATGTTGGTGGCGCAGAGCAGGTAGGGCAGCTGCTTCTTCTCCTGGCCGAAGACGCTCCTCTGGTACAGCTCTCGGTCCTCGGGGGTCTCCACCTGCTTGTCGAGGATCTTGAGCGCAGAGGTGAGGAAGCCGCCCGTACCGCACGCGAAGTCAGCGATGGACTCCCCGAGCTTGAGGTCGAGCCGCTGCGCCATGAAGTCGGTCACGGCGCGGGGCGTGTAGAACTCGCCCGACTGGCCGGCGGACTGCAGGTCTTTAAGGATGGTCTCGTAGACCTCGCCGAACGCGTGGACCTCCTTGTATTCGGTGAAGTCTACCTCGTCGTTGATGGCGTTGATGACGCGGCGCAGCAGGATGCCGTCCTGCATGTAGTTGTGCGCCGACTCGAACGCGTAGCGTACGATTGCCTGGCCCTGCGTGGTCGACTTGGTGATGGTCAGGCTTGACAGGGTCGGGAACAGCTCGTTGTTCACGAAGCTGAGGAGGTCGGCTCCCGTGAGCGCCTTGCCGTCGTTGTGGTCGACCGCCCAGTTGCGCCACTTGAACTCGTCTGGGATGATCGATTGGTAGTCGTCCTGAACGAGCTCCCATTCCTCTTCCTTGGCGTCGTATATCTTCAGGAAGAACATCCACACCATCTGCTCGATGCGCTGGGCGTTACCGTTCACGCCGGCATCCTCGCGCATGATGTTCTGGACCTTCTTGACCAGTGCTCCTACTGCCATTCCTTTTCCTTGTCTCCGTTATGCTGCCATGCGGTAGAGCTCGTTTTCGAGAGCCTGCGCCGCGTGGAGGAACTGCTCCTTGCCGCCGAACATCTTCACGATCTTCGGTACCGACCCGATCCGCTGGAACTCCTTGAGCTGGAGGATGCTGATGTCGTCGAGGTCTCTGATCTGCGCTGTGGCGTACTTGTCCAGAAGTGCCTCGAGCACCTTCTTAGTGGCCTCGTTGAACTG